>NZ_QTKI01000668.1:0-1534 GCF_010820945.1 Rhodopseudomonas sp. BR0C11 | reverse complement strand
GACGACAGCGATGCCATCAGCGGGCTGAAGGGGTGAGCATGGCGCATCTGCTTCCGTTCGTCCCGGTGCCGGCGCTGCTCGGCTTCCTGATTTTGTCGTTGATCCCGGTGCCGCTGTCGCGCGCCGCGGTGATTGCGCTCGGCGTCGGCGCTGCGGTGCTGCCGGCGATCCTGTTCTTCCCGGTCGGGCTGTCCTGCATCGAAGGCGTCTGCGTCGCCGGCGCGGTGGTGCCTATACTGTCGATCGATACCGGCGTCTTCGTCGCGCAGATCGCGATGTCGATGGATCCGCTCAGCATGGTCACCGGCGGCACGGTCGTGCTGGTTGGCGCGTTGGTGCTGATCTATTCGGGCGCCTACATGGCATCCGAACCGCTGCCGGATCTGCGCCGGTTCTTCGCGGTGATGAACCTGTTCCTGGCCGGGATGCTGGCGGTGGTGTTCGCCGCCGACGTCATCCTGCTGTTCCTGGGCTGGGAAACCATCGGCCTGTGCAGCTTCATGCTGATCGCGTTCTACGACAAGCTGCCGAAGGCGGTGGCGTCAGGACGCAAGGCGCTGATCACCACCCGCGTCGCCGACAGCTTCCTGCTCGCCGGCCTGATGATGCTGTTCCTGAATGCCGGCACGACGCGGCTCGACGGTATGCTGGCCGCGGTGCCGGGCATCGATCCGTGGCGGCTGGCGCCGATCGCCGGGCTGATCGCGCTCGGCGCGCTCGGCAAGTCGGCGCAGTTTCCATTCCACACCTGGCTGCCCAGCGCGATGGCCGGCCCGACACCGGTGTCGGCGCTGCTGCACTCCGCCACGATGGTGGCGGCCGGCGTGATCCTGCTGGCGCGGCTGGCGCCGCTGTTCGCCGCCGCTCCGGAAATCTCCGCCATGGTGGCGATGCTCGGCATCCTCACCGCGGCACTCGGCGCGCTGGTCGCGCTGATCCAGACCGACGTCAAGAAACTACTGGCGTTCTCGACCATGAGCCAGATCGGCTTCATGGTGCTGGCGCTCGGGCTCGGTGCGCCCGCGGTGGCGCTGTCGCACTTCGCTATCCACGCGGTGTTCAAGTCGCTGCTGTTTCTCAGCGCCGGCGTGATGAGCCACGCCGCCGGCGGCTCGACCGCGATCGAGGCGCTACGCGGCTCGCGCTATCGCCAGCCGCTGGCGTTCTGGAGCTTCGCGGTCGGCGCCGCCTCGCTCGCCGGCCTGCCGGTGATCACCGCCGGCTGGTACTCGAAGGAAGCCGTGCTTGCCGCGGTGTGGAGCAGCGGACCTTGGGGCGTGCCGTTGTGGCTGCTGGCCGCGACGGCCGCGGTGCTGACCGGTGCCTACGCATTCCGCGTGGTGTTCGTCGCCGCCAGCCAGACCGCCGATCTCGCAGCTCCCGCCTGGGGCGGTCTCGCCGTGGTGGTGCCGCTGACGGTGCTGACGCTGGTTGCCGTGGTCGGTGGCCTGTCGGTCGGCGCGCTGATCCAGTTCACCGGCGGTGCGCCGGTGCATACGCCTTTGCTGCCGACGCTGCTCGGCGCCGCCGCGCC
>NZ_QTKI01000667.1:0-1541 GCF_010820945.1 Rhodopseudomonas sp. BR0C11 | reverse complement strand
GGACATGACCACCGATCACATCGGTCCGAACTCCGGCGTCGAGCGCGACTACTTCTATTTCCCGGGTGACGGGTTCGGCTACGGTTATGGCCTCGGTGTCCGCACCGATGCCGGCAACGCCAAGCCCCCGCCGCCCGGTTCGCTCGGCGAATTGAAGTGGGACGGCGCCTCGGGCTGCTACTTCGTGGTCGATCCGAAGCTCGACATGTTCTTCGTGCTGATGGAGCAGACCCCGTCGCATCGCCAGCCGATCCAGCGCGAGCTGAAGAAGCTGGTCTACGAGGCGCTGGATAATTGAGACGCGACGTCAGCCGTTGCGCGCGTAGAGCATCGGCACTGACGTATCGAGCATCGCTTCGACCACGCTGACGCCGTCCCAAGCAAGGGCGCGCGTCAGCGCCGGCGCCAGCTCCTCGCTGCGCGTCACCCGCACTGCGTCGCAGCCGAGCGATTGCGCCAGAGCGGTGAAGTCGATCCCGGGCAGCTCCAGCCCGGGCACGTTCCGCACCTGCATCACCTGGCTGAACGAGCGCATTGCGCCGTAGCCGCCGTTGTTCAGCACCACCACGGTCAGCGGCAGCTTGCGCTGCGCCGCCGTCCACAGCGCCTGGATCGAGTACATCGCCGAGCCGTCGCCGATCAAGCAGACGGTGCGGCGGTTCGGATGCGCCAGCGCGAAGCCGACCGAGGCCGGCAGCGACCAACCCAGCCCGCCGCTCGCCATCGTGGCGAAACTGTCCTGGCCCGGCATCGGCATGTATTTCTGCATCGCCGGACGATGCGACGGCGCCTCCTCGACCAGCATGGCCCTCGCCGGCATCACGGCGCGCAGCGTGTGCAGCAGATACTCCGCCGGCATCGGCTCGGCCGGCTGGGGTGCAGGCGGCACTGCCCGAGCCGGCGGTGCGGCGCGCTTGGTTTCCGGCAGCAGCTCCCGCAGCAACCTGAGGGCAGGCGTCATCGTCGCGATGATGCTGGTGCCGAGCGGCGTCACCGATGCAGCTTCGGCATCGTCGGTGATCTGGAACAGCTTCGAGGCGCCCTCGAAGATCGCGGCGTGGCCTTCGACATGGAAGGTGAACACCGGCGCGCCGATCACCACGACGACGTCGTAAGCGCCGAGCGCTTCAGACAGTTGTCCCGGAGACGCGTGCAGGAAGCCGGCGAATAGCGGATGCCGCTCGGGGAAACTGCAGCGCGCCGAGAACGGCGACACCCACACCGGCGCCTTGGCGCGCTCGGCGAGCTGCACCATCAGATCGACCGCAGCGGCGCGATCGACCGCGGGCCCGACCACCAGCGCCGGCTTCTTGGCTTTGGTGAGCGTATCGGCCAGGGCCTGCATCGCCGATCGATCGGGACCGAGCTCGCGCGTGACGGCGCGCGGCGGCACCGGCGCGGCGGGCCGGGCCCAATCGTCGATCGGCACCGACACGAAGGTCGGTCCGCACGGCGGCTGCATCGCGACGTAGTAGGCACGGGCGATCGCGGCGGGCACATCCTCTGCGCGTGCCGGCTCGACGCTGTACTTCACATAAGGC
>NZ_QTKI01000666.1:0-1548 GCF_010820945.1 Rhodopseudomonas sp. BR0C11 | reverse complement strand
CCTCGGCGGCGACCGCGCCGAACCTGTATCGCCCGCGGTGCAATCGCTGTGGACCTCGCCGTCGCAGACGGCCATGCCGTCACAGGCGACGATGCCGTCACAGACCGCGCTGCCGGACCTGCCGCGTACTCCCGAAGTCCGCACGCCGACTCCGCTCGATCTGTTCAGCGACCGCAACGGCACGTTCGCGAGCTGAGCTAGTTCAGCCGCTCCGCTTGCGGCGACTGCGCTGATTTTGCACCGAGTTCAGGAACGCCTTGTCGGCCTCGATCCGCTTTTCCAGAAACGTCGTGACCGCCTTGATCCGCGCGACGTGAAGCAGGTCTTCGTGGACCGACAGCCAGATGTCGCGCGTGGTGAACAGCTCGGGCATCACCGGAAATAGCTCGGTATTGCCGGACGCCACGTAGGACGGAAGCATTGCGATCCCTTGGCCGGCCGACACGGCGATCGACTGCGCCACCAGGCTGGTGCTGCGGAAGATCGTATGCGGCGGCCGCAGCACGTCGGACAGCCAGCGGTTTTCCTTGCTGTAGATGTAGTCCTCGATGAAATCGATGAAGGCGTGGGTTTCCAGGTCCTTCACAGTCGTGGGCGGGCTTCGGCCTCCGAAATACGCATCCGTCGCGTATAGCGAGATCCGGAATTCGCCGACTTTCTTGATCGACAGTCGCTTTCCGTGCGGCCGGAAGAAGCTGACGAAAATATCCGCCTCGCGCCGGCTGAGGTCGAGCAGCCGCGTGTCGGTGATCAGTTCGATCTGGATCGACGGGTAGATCCGGTTGAAGTCGGCGATGCAGCGCGTGAGATAAAAGCTGCCGATCCCTTCCATCGCGGCGATCCGCACCGCACCGCCGGCATCGGCGGTGTCGGTCCCGATCGCCTCGACGATCGAGTTGGCCTGGCTTTCCATGCCCTCGGCATATTGCAGCAGCCGCATCCCGATCTCGGTCAGCGTGAAGCCCGACTTGCTGCGCTTGAACAGCGTCGAATTGAGGCTGCGCTCCAGCTCGCGGACGCGGCGGCTGACGGTGGTGTGGTCGACCTTCAGCTTGGCGGCGGCGCGGACCAGACTGCGCTGCCGCGCCACTTCGAGGAAATAGACGACGTCGTTCCAGTCGTACCTGATGGTGCGCTGAGTCTTCGCCACGCCTGCTGCGGTCTCCCCGGCACGGCCGGCGCCGATGCGCCGACCTTCCGCTTGTGTCCGGACAGCCACCGAACGGGACTACGCCGCGACGATGGGAGCGTACGTCTCCACCAGCCGGTTTGCAAACATGTCCACCTTCGGGATCATCATCTTCTGCCGGCAGACCGCCAGATCGATGTGCTTGGGCATCACCGCGCCGAGCTTCATGACGCGCGGCGCCGCGATGTTGATGTCCCACTGCGGGAAGCCGGTCGGCGGGATCACCACGCTGCCGCCGGGGTAGGGGCTGTCGACCCGGTTGGCGAGCACGACCGCGACCCGATTGTCCTCGGCGCGCGGCACGGCGAGCAGTTCGCGTTCGAACGGCTCGCGCAGCGCCGCCGGCCACAGGATGATGT
>NZ_QTKI01000665.1:0-1550 GCF_010820945.1 Rhodopseudomonas sp. BR0C11 | reverse complement strand
CGTCGGCACCGAGCGAGCGGGCGGCTGGTGCTGGTGGTCGGCCCATCCGGCGCCGGCAAGGACACGCTGATCAATGCCGCCCGCTCGCTCGGTGCCGATCAGTTTCGTCGTCTGCTCCGCCACCGCGATATCGGTCATGCCACGCGCTGTCCTTCGCGCCAGACGCTGCGCACCGCCGGCACATCATGCGCGACGTGGACGCGGATCAGGTCGGCGCGCTTGCCCGTGGAGATCTCGCCGCGATCATTGAGCCCGACCGCTTCGGCCGGTGCCTTGGTGACGGTACGGATCGCGGCGGCAAGGTCGATCGCCGGCGCGCGCATTGGCAATTGCAACGCCGCGATCAACAGGCTCGACGGGATGTAGTCCGACGACAGAATGTCGAGCAGTCCCTCGTGCGCCAGATCGATCGCCGCGATGTTGCCGGAGTGCGAGCCGCCGCGCACCACGTTGGGCGCGCCCATCAGGATGTCGATGCCGGCCTGGTGTAGTTCGCGCGCCGCTTCCAGCGTGGTCGGGAATTCGGCGACCGCGACCCGGTCGCGGATCGCGTCAGCGACGTTCTCGGGCGTGGTGTCGTCGTGGCTTGCCAGCGGAATCTCGTAGCGATGCGCAAGCTCGACGATCGCCCGCATATTGGCGTCGGCGTAATTCTCCTTGCAGTACACCCGGCGTGCGAACATCACGTCGAGCTCGGCATCGGTCATGCCGGCGCCCTTGCCGCGATAGTAATCGCGCAGCTTTTCCTCGTCGCGGAACTGGCGTTGGCCCGGCGTGTGATCCATCAGCGACATCAGCCGGATGTCGGGGCGGTCGATCAGCTCCTTGGCCTCCGCCACCACGTTCGGCATCGGGATTTCACAGCGCAGATGCAGAAAGTGATCGGCGCGCAGCAGCTGCGCGTCGCGCGCCGTCGAGATCGCGCCGGCCAGCACGATCGCCTGGCCATCGACCTCCTCGGCACCTTCCTCGCGCCACACCCGGAGCGAGTCGAGCACCGTGGTGATGCCGCAGGTCGCGAGCTGGCCGTCGTAGGACACCACGGCGGCGACCGGATTCCACTGCACCTTGGGCCGCGGCGTGTAGTGCGCCTCGAGATGATCGGTGTGTAGCTCGACCAGGCCGGGCATCACCAGATCGCCTTGCATGTCCTTGGCGCCGTTCGGCGCGTTGCCTTCGCCGAGGTCCGCGATCACGCCGTCGGCGATCGCGATCCAGCCGTGTTCGATCACCCGGTCGGCCAGCACCAGCCGGGCATTGCCCAGCACCATCTCCTGCGAATTGTTCATGGTCTCGTTCATTCCATTGGTCATGCGGCGGCGGCAAACGAGGTCACGTCGACGATGCGGTCCGCGATGATCTCACGGATCTCGTCGTCGTGCACGATGGCGATGATCGCGGCGCCCTGCGCCTTGCTCTCCGCGATCAGCTCGACCACCACAGCGCGATTCTTGGCGTCGAGCGACGCGGTCGGCTCGTCGAGCAGCAGGATCGGCGTGTGCGAGATGAAGCCGCGAGCGATGTTGACGCGCTGCTGTTCGCCGCCCGAG
>NZ_QTKI01000664.1:0-1585 GCF_010820945.1 Rhodopseudomonas sp. BR0C11 | reverse complement strand
GGTCAGTTCTCTCGCAGTCCGGCCTCCTCGATTACCCGGCTCCACTTCGCGGTCTCGGCATCGATGAAGGCCGCGAACTCCGAGCCCTTCAGTCCGTGCGCTTCGAGGCCCTGAGCGATCAGCTTTTTCTTCACCTCGGTATCGCCGAGCGCCCGCAGCACCGCGTCCTGCATCCGGTCGATGATGGGCGCAGGCGTTGCAGCCGGCGCCATGAAGCCGTACCAACCGGCGGCGACGATCTGCGGAAAGCCCAGCTCGACCAGCGTCGGCGCGTCCGGATAGATCGCGCTGCGCTGGGCCGAGCCGGCACCAAGCACACGGAAATTCCCGGCCTGGATGTGCGGCAGTGCCGAGCTGATGGCCGTGAAGGTGGCATCGACGCGTCCTGCAAGGAGTTCGGTATAGGCGGCGGCATCGCCGCGCAGCGGCACGTTGAGGCCTTTGACCCCGGCGGTCTTGAACAGCAGCTCGGCCGCAAGATGCGGCTGCGAGCCGGGCCCTGGAGAGCCGAACGTCAGCCCCTCCGGCTTCGATTTGCCGTAGGCGATCAGGTCCGGCAGCGTCTTGAAATCGGACTTGGCGTTGACGATCAAAAAGATCGGCGCGAACGCCGCCATCGCCACCGGCCGCAATTCGCTGCGCTGATAGTTGAGCTTGCCGAACAGCGCCTCCGCCGTAGCGTAAGGCGCCGCAGCGTAAAGGAAGGTGTAGCCATCAGGCTGACTGTGCGCGACCATCTCGTTGGCCAAGCGGGTGCCGGCGCCCGGCTTATTTTCGACGATGAACTGCTGGTGCAGCTCGCGCTCGAGGAAATCGTTGATGATCCGCAGCGAGATGTCGTTGGCGCCTCCGGCGCCGTAAGGCGAAATCGTCTTGACGATGCGGGCGGGCCAGTCGGGTGCAGCAAACACCGGCCATGAGGGGGCCGCGAAGGCCGCGGCGGTGCCGGCAAGTAGCAGGCGGCGGGTGATCGGCATGGCGTCCCTCCCTGTGGTTCGACGCCGCTGGCGCAACGTCAGTCCGAGCATGAACGCGGCCGCAACTCCTGCACAGCGCGACGTTCGGGTGTCTCTCCCTGCAGGGCGATGTCCGACCATGCACCTGCCGCTGACCAGGCAGCGGCAGGCGATCGCCGTCTCACCTCGTATTAGTTTTGGCCGGCCGCTCGCGCGGCGCAGCAGGCTCCGGATGCACGACGAGCGCGCGGATGCTCTCCGCCAGCGCACGCACGCGCGGTCCGATTTCGTTTTCGAGCTGGCCCGGCTGCAGCCGAAACGCCGGGATACCGCAATTGATCGCGAACGAGCGATCGCGCAGCCGGAACAGCGGCGCCGCGATGGCATGGATCGCCGGCAGGTATTCGCCGAAACAGGTACAAAATTGCCGCTCGGCGCATTGCCGAAGCCCGTCGTGGAAGAGATCGCGATAGCTCGCCCACATCGCCCCATCGGCGGTTTCGAGTTGCTGTTCGAGCCTTGCAGCCTCGGCCTCCGGCAGGATCGACGCAGCCGCCCGGCCCATCGCGGTCCGCACCACAGGAATCGGCATCCCGATGTCAGGCGTATGCGGCCCGACATCACCCGAT
>NZ_QTKI01000663.1:0-1587 GCF_010820945.1 Rhodopseudomonas sp. BR0C11 | reverse complement strand
CGCCGAACATCCTGTTCGAGGCCGCGAGCTGGTCGACCGGCGGTCAGGCGATGCGGGAGATGTTGCAGGCACAGATCGAAGTAGCCACCAACGTCCATGTCGACCCGAGCGATGCCCGCGAGGAGCTGCGCTTCCTGCGTAATGAAGTGGCGGCAGCAGCGGCGCAGCACGGATTGGTGATCATGGCCAGCGCGACCCATCCGACGGCGTCGTGGCGGTTCTCCAAGCCGAGCCCGAAGCCGCGCTATGCGGAAATGATCGAGGACCTGCGGACCATCGGTCACCGCAACATGCTCTGTGGCATGCACGTCCACGTCCAGATCCCACCGCCGGTCGAGCGCGTGGCGGTAATGCGGGCCATGATCCCATATCTGCCGCTGTTCATCGCGCTGGCGACGTCGTCCCCGTTCTGGAACGCCAAGGAGACCGGCCTGCGCGGCTATCGCCTCGCCGCGTACGACGAGCTGCCCCGCACCGGCCTGCCGGAGTTGTTCACCACTCAGGCCGAGTACGACGCCTATGTCGAGGCGCTGGTGCGATCGGGCGTGATGCCGGACGAAAGCTACGTCTGGTGGGCACTGCGGCCGTCGCTGCGTCACCCCACCCTCGAGCTTCGCGCACCGGACGTGTGTACGCGCCTGGAGGACGCGGTGCTGATCGCGTCGCTGTATCGTGCTCTGATCAAGTATCTCTGCGAGCATCCCGCCTCAGCCCACAAGGTCGGCAACGTCGAACGCGCGATTGCGGTGGAGAATAAGTGGCGGGCTCAGCGCTACGGCACCGACTGCATCTTTGCGTCGAAGGACGGTCCGATCGAGATCCGCGAGTTTCTCGACCAAGTCATCGCTCGCGTGCTGCCGCATGCCGAAGACCTCGGCTGCGCCAAAGAGGTCGAAGGCTGCCGCGAGATCCTCGAGCGCGGCAGCTCGGCCGATGCCCAGCTCCGGGCCTACCGTGACAGCGGTGGTGATCTGAGCGCCGTCACGCGATGGATCGCGCGCCAGACCCTGGGCGAGGACGCCGCCCCGTCCGCACGAGGATGGGCCGAACAGGTCCAGTAAATCGGCCTCCGCCGTCTGAGCTGATCGGGTCGCATCAGGGATGCGACCCGATCGCCGTTTGCCGACGCGGTTCGGCGTCGTGCGCTGCCGGCGCCAAGGGCGCGGCGTGATCGACCGTCCCCTCGCCATGCTGCGTCAGCGGCCGGTTGCCGGTCAGGGCGCGCAGCAGCACGTAGAACATCGGCGTGAAGAAGATGCCGAATGCCGTGACGCCGATCATGCCGGCGAACACCGCGACACCCATGGCGTGGCGCATCTCAGAGCCAGCCCCGGTCGAAGTCACCAGCGGCACCACGCCCATGATGAACGCCATCGAGGTCATCAGGATCGGCCGCAGCCGCAGCCGGCTGGCTTCGATCGCCGCCTCGATCGGCTTGCGCCCGGCGAATTCGAGCTCACGCGCGAATTCGACGATCAGGATCGCGTTCTTGGCCGACAGGCCGACCAGCACGATCAACCCGATCTGGGTGAAGACGTTGTTGTCGCCCTTACTGATCCAGACGCCGAACATCGCGGCGAGCAGGCC
>NZ_QTKI01000662.1:0-1595 GCF_010820945.1 Rhodopseudomonas sp. BR0C11 | reverse complement strand
GCTTTAGCGGGCGGGGTGGGGTGGCGAAGAGTTCATCCGCCGCGCCCGCGGCTCACCCCGCCCCGTCACGCACTCCGCTTCGCGGACCGCGTGCCGACCCTCCCCCTCCAGGGGAGGGTGAAGAGAGCTCTGGTTTGCCGCCGCATCGCCATCCGCACCAAGGTCGCTTAAACTTCAGGTCCACACAGAGTCGCCGTATGCCCGTCCGCCAGCTTCCCGAAACCATCGTCAACCGCATCGCCGCCGGCGAGGTGGTGGAGCGGCCGGCGAGCGTGGTGAAGGAGCTGGTCGAGAATGCGATCGATGCCGGCGCCAGCCGGATCGACATCTTTTCGGACGGCGGCGGGCGGCGGAAGATCGTGATTGCCGACGACGGCTCCGGCATGACGGCGGCGGACCTCGCCCTCGCTGTCGATCGCCACGCCACCTCCAAGCTCGACGACGAGGACCTGCTGCAGATCCGCACGCTGGGGTTTCGTGGCGAGGCGCTGCCGTCGATCGGCGCGGTGGCGCGGCTGTCGATCACCACGCGGCACGCAACCGAGCCGCACGCCTGGAGCCTGCGCGTCGAAGGCGGCGATAAGACCCCGATCGCGCCGGCCGCGCTGACCCAAGGCACCCGCGTCGAAGTCGCCGATCTGTTCTTTGCAACGCCGGCGCGGCTGAAGTTTCTCAAGACCGATCGCACCGAGGCCGAAGCGATCCGCGAAGTCGTGCGGCGGCTGGCGATGGCGCGGCCGGACGTGGCCTTCACGCTGGCCGGCGAAGAGCGCGCGCCGGTGACCTGGGCGGCGGCGCTACCGGGTGCGCCGGGGCAACTGATCCGGCTCGGCGACATTCTCGGCGCCGATTTTCGCGCCAACGCCATCGAAGTCCGTGCCGAGCGCGAGGGTGTGATCGTCGAAGGCTTCGCGGCGGCGCCGTCGCTGACCAAAGCCAATGCGCTCGGGCAGTATCTGTTCGTCAACGGCCGTCCGGTGCGCGACAAGCTGATCTTAGGGGCGGTGCGCGCCGCCTATTCGGACTACTTGCCGCGCGACCGCCATCCGGTGGTGGCGCTGTTCGTCACGCTGGATGCGCGCGAGGTCGACGCCAACGTGCACCCGGCCAAGACCGAGGTGCGCTTCCGCAACTCCGGTCTGGTCCGTGCGCTGATCGTGCACGCGCTGAAGGATGGCTTGGCACGCGAAGGCCGCCGGACCGCGGCCAACAGCGCCAGCAGCGTGATCTCGACGTTTCGTCCCGCCTCGATGCCGCCGGCGAATTGGGACTGGCGTTCGTCGCCGTCCTATCCGGTCGGCGGCAGTGCGGCGCCGTCGTTCACGGAGCGCGCGCAGGCGGCGTTCGATGTCGGCGCGCCGAGCGCCGACATTCGTCCGACCGAGGTGACGCCGGATCTGCTCGACCGGCCGCTCGGTGCTGCGCGCACGCAGATCCACGAGACCTACATCGTGTCGCAGACCCGCGACGGTCTGATCGTGATCGATCAGCACGCCGCGCACGAGCGGATCGTCTATGAGCGGCTCAAAGCCTCGCTCGACGCCAACGGCGTGCAGCGCCAGATCCTGCTGATCCCCGACATCGTCGAGATGGAC
>NZ_QTKI01000661.1:0-1597 GCF_010820945.1 Rhodopseudomonas sp. BR0C11 | reverse complement strand
GTATAGGTCGTCGCGTCGGCTGACGTGATGTAGATGTGCGTCGACTCGGTATCGAGCACGTTGAGACCGAGATCAAGCACCCGATCTTGAACGACATTTGCCATGGCTCATTGCCTCCTTTAGCCGCCAGCCAGCGCCAGCGCCTGGGCGCGGGCCTCGGCTTCGGTGCCGCTGCCGCGGATCACCCAGACGTAGGTGTAGGTGGTCTGCGCGGGCTCGCCGTTGGCGTCCTTCAGCACCGGGTGCTTACCGTCGACGACGTCGACCTTTTCGTAAGCCACCCAGACGTAGCTGCCGTCTTCCTCGGGTTTGGCGCGCCGCTCCACGCGGGCGCGATCTCCAAAATCAATTAAGCGACCATCGTCGCGCTCGACTACGTCGACCATTTCTCACCTCTTGGTGTTGCTGATGGATGGTTGGTTCGCGGCAGGCGCAGCCCGCCGAATTCAGGCGTTCACAGGCACATCGGGCCGCGCCGGCGGCTCGATGCCGTGTTTCTTCAGCTCGCTGGACAGCGCGTCGATGTGATCGTTGAGACCGGAGATCTCGCGGTTCAGTTCCGCGATCTCTTCGTTCTGCGATTCCACCGTGCGGCGAAGCTCGGCGATCTCGTTGCGCAGCTCGCGCACCTCGGCGGTCTGCTCCGCCAAGGCCTGCGTGTAGTGCTTGACCAGACCGGCCACCGCTTCGCTGATTGCGGTCTGGACGTTCGGCTCCGACTTCTCCCTGGCGATCGCCACCGCCGCGGACGTCTTGAACCGATTGATCAGAACGTTTCCGCCCACGGTGAGCCCGACACCGATGGCGGCGCATACCGGCCCGACAAACTCGGGCCGCTCGATGAATTCCAGCATTTCGCCCCTACCCCGAAGGCCAACGCCCGGCGCACCGCGCGCCGGCCGGCCGCTATCGTCGAAATGCCTTCGCGGCGATCACCAGCGCCGCCGAGGGCGGGCCGACATAGAACAGCGCCTGCAGGATCGCGTGTTCGGTCTCTTCGAACTTGCCGGGAAGCTTCGCCACCTCCCACGAGCCGACGACGTGCGGCTGCCACTCCAGCCACGGGACCACGTAGAGCCTCAGCACCGGCACCAGGTGCCAGCTGCAGGAGTCCAGCACGATCATCGCGACGTGGAACGCGAACGACATCGCGATGATGAAGCCGGCGATGCCGTAAGGCCCCCACGCGCCCTGGCTCTTCTGCACGTCTCGTTGCGATAGCGCGTGGTGTTGTCGGCGTGGATGTCGGTGACGGTCTTGCCGATCGTCCCCAGCACCGCATTGAGGCCGCCGGAGACGATCTTGGCGATGATCTCCCACATCGCCCCTACTCCGCCGGCTTCGGCTTGAAGATGATCGAGCGCGCCCGCGAGAGAATGAACAGCACCGCCACCGCGGAGATGACGCCGGTCCAGAACTTGGCGTCTGGCCCGAGGTACTGCTGCAATTGCTGCGCCTTCTCCTGCACCGACGGATCAGCGACGAAGCTGGCGATGTCGTCCGCGTGGTCGATCGCCTGCGATAGTCCGACGACCGCATAGCCGCTGAGGATCGTCAGGCTCTTGGCTGCGGAGATCCACAGCGCCTTGAACGGCGC
>NZ_QTKI01000660.1:0-1614 GCF_010820945.1 Rhodopseudomonas sp. BR0C11 | reverse complement strand
GCTGCGCCGCTGCGGCGGGGGCGGGGGGGAGGACGACGAGCGGCGGCGCGGCGGAGCGAGCCTCAGCGGCGGTCGGAGCTTCTGAAAGCTGCGCAGACGATCCCTGCGCGGATGCAGCCGTGATGGTGGCGGAGGGTTTCTGTTCCATGACGTTGTTCTCCGGCGAGAAACCTGGACGAATGCCCCAGCTCCACAGCGTGATGGCAGGCAGGGGCAGCAGCATGAACCAATGCTCAACGACGCCGAGCGCAAACAGCGTCGACACCAGCGTGAGACCAACCACTTCAAACGGCGTATCGGCGACTTCGACAATGCGCTGGATCATAACCACCAGCACTGCGGTCGCCATTGTCACAGAAATCGGGAAGAACGCGCTCACCGGCTTGCGGGCGAAGTAGGTCTTCAGAAACTGGACGGCATCCGGCATCAGCTCGTCATTGGTCACGGGCACGCCGAGGAACAGATTGATCTTGGCGCTCTGACGCAGCACCCACAGCGCCGTATAGGTCCACAGCCCGACCTGGTTTTCGGCGCCGAACGTCACCGCGAGCACCACAGCGCCGCAGGCGAGCAGGCAGAGCTCGTGATACAGGATGGCCTGCAGCGCGTAGCTGAAGCGCATGAAGCCCTTGGCGTCGGGCGGGCACGGTTCGGCCCGCGGGCCGGTGAGCCAGCCCGACAGGAACGCGATTTCCTGCGCGCCCCACAGGAAGATGATGCAGCTGAACGCCATGTAGGCCGCGCCGACGCTGACGTCGTGCGCGGTGACCGACAGGCCGCACAGCGCGATGGTGAGCATTCCCCCGGCGCACACCGCCCGCAGCAATTCGGAGCGGCCGACACTGCCGACCAGGAGCAGCACCGCTCCGGTGGAGAACCACCAGACGAAGGCTGCGAAGACCGGTGGGCCGAGGTAGCTGACCATCACACCGTCCCCCTCACCACGCCGGACGCAGGCCGATGACGCGCGGCAGTTCGTTACGCTTGGCCGGCAGCAGGAACAGTCGGCCGAATGCCAGCGCTGCCGAGGCGGCGTAGAACGGCCGCTTCAACTTGCCGAGCAGACCCTGGCGGTGGCTCTTGTCGATCTTCTCCGCGGCGATCCGCAGCCGCTCGAGGTTCTGGAGAAAACGCGGGTCGTCGAGATTGATCGTCACCGGGAAGACCTGCTTGGAGATCTCGGTGGTGATGCGGAACACCTGCATGCCGTAGTCGGTGGCATCGACCCCGAGCGCTTCATAGAACGCCGGGCGCATGTGGTCGCGCACGTACATCGTGGCGAACACCGCGAGCAGGAAGAACCGGATCCACAGCTTGTTGACGCCGGACAGCAGCGACGGATCGGCGCGCATCAGAAGCGCGAACGCCTCGCCGTGCCGGAACTCGTCGTTGCACCAGCGCTCGAACCACTTGAAGATCGGGTGGAAGCGGAGCTCCGGATGGCGCTCCATCTGGCGATAGATCGTGATGTAGCGGGCGTAGCCGATCTTCTCCGACAGATAGGTCGCGTAGAAGATGAACTTCGGCCGGAAGTAGGTGTACTTCTTGACCTTGGTCAGGAACGACAGGTCGACGCCGATGCCGTGATCCTTGAGGATCTCGTTGATGAAGCCG
>NZ_QTKI01000659.1:0-1618 GCF_010820945.1 Rhodopseudomonas sp. BR0C11 | reverse complement strand
ATCCATGACAGCCAAAAGCGTTTCCCCGAACCGGCCGCATCGGGCGCGACGCGGCGTCGATCTCGTCTAGCAACCAGATGTTAAGATTCGGTTCGGTGTGGCAGGGACGCCGTCACCCCGCGTCGTACGCAACGTGTGCAGCCAACTGCGGGCCTTGCGCTGGCGCGCGAATGAGGTTGTGAGCCCGCCTCGGTATCTCAAATGATCTGAGTGTGTGCTCGCGCGGATGTGCGATCATGGCGAGTTGTTCATACGCGTTGGAAAGCTTCTAATCGTTGCTGATCATTTCGCTGGCAGGCAGCGAGATGAGTGAGGCAGGTTGAGACAGCATGCTCAAGAGTGGCGCCAGGAAAATCACTACAACGCAAGTTGTCGCAGCCCAATTCGTGAGCAGCTCAGTAACAACACAGTGACGTCGAATGCCGATTTATAGCGATGTAGTCGGTGGTTGAGCGAACTAACTATTAAGACCTGCCTCGTAGCTTTGCGGAGCCGGACCGGGGCCGCAATCAGAGTCCGTGCAAGTCGTTCTCAGCCGCTGAACCGGAATTCGCCGTGACCTCTTCCGTCAAGCCCACGGGCGTTGAAGTATTCTTCGACGCCGACGACATCATCGTGTCCAAAACCGACCTGAAAGGCCGGATCACCTACGCCAACCGAGTGTTCACCGACATCTGCGGCTACAGCGAAGCCGAACTGCTGGGCCAGCCGCATTCGATTGTGCGGCATCCCGACATGCCGCGCTGTGTGTTCAAGCTGCTGTGGGACACCCTCGCCGAGGGGCGTGAGATCTTCGCCTACGTCAAGAACATGACGAAGTACGGCGATCATTATTGGGTGTTCGCACACGTCACGCCGTCATTCGACGCCGCCGGCACGGTGATCGGCTATCACTCCAATCGCCGTGTGCCTGAGCGCCGGGTCGTTGCCGCGCTGGAGCCGGTCTATGCCGAGCTGCTGGCGCAGGAGTCTCGGCACCGCAATGGCAAGGACGCGCTCACGGCCGGCTATCAGCACATGATCGATTTCGTCAAGTCGAAGAACATTTCCTATGATCAACTCGTCTTCTCTCTTTAAGGCCGGTCTCTGCCTTGCCGTCACCGTCGTCGGCTCGCTTGTTGCGGTGGCGGGACTGACGCCCGGTGTACCTCTGCTGCTTCAGGTCGGCCTCGGCGCCTCGTTGCTGGGCGCCGCCGCCGTTGCCGTGATGCTGCTGCGGCTGAACCGGATGCTGACGCAGATCGATGAGGTCTGCGGCCGGATTGCCGACGGCGACTTCGAGGCTCGGCTGATCGGGCATCGCGACGGTGGCCGTCTGCTCGAGATGCAGAACCGCTTCAACGACATGATCGATCGCTGCGACGCGTTCGTGCGCGAGTCCAGCGCCGCGATGGCGGCGATCCGCGACGACAAATACTATCGGCACATCCTGCCGCAGGGCCTGCGCGGCTCGCTGCTGATCGCCAGCCGCACCATCAACGAAGCGATGCAGGCGATCGAGACACGGGTCGCGGCGTTCAACGCCAACACCGCCGAGTTCGAAACCGCGATCGGCACGGTGATCGATGCCGTGGGTGCCGCCTCCAGCAACATGGGCGAGACCGCGACTAGCCTCAAC
>NZ_QTKI01000066.1:0-16773 GCF_010820945.1 Rhodopseudomonas sp. BR0C11 | reverse complement strand
GTTCGGGATCACGTTTCCGACCGGCGGCTGGCGCCAGCCGCCCACCCGGGCGGTGGTGCTGCCGATCCCGGCCAGCGGCGACACCGGCCGGTCCGGCTTCCTGATCACGGGGCTCAATCCGTTCCGGCTGTACGACACCGCCTACCAGGACTTCCTCGCCCTGGTCGCCGGCCAAATCTCCACAGCGATCACCAATGCCGACGCCTACCAGGAGGAACGCCGCCGGGCGGAGGCGCTGGCCGAGATCGATCGCGCCAAGACCGCGTTCTTCTCAAACGTCAGCCACGAGTTCCGCACGCCGCTGACGCTGATGCTGAGCCCGCTGGAAGAAGCACTCGGCCGCGACGGCATTGCGGACGAACAGCGCACCCTGCTCGGCATCGCCCACCGCAACGGTCTGCGCCTGCTGAAGCTGGTCAACACCCTGCTCGACTTCGCCCGGATCGAAGCCGGCCGCGTCACCGCGCACTTCACCCCGGTCGATCTGTCGTCGTTCACCGCCGAACTCGCTTCGAACTTCCGCTCCGCGCTGGACCGTGCCGGCCTGCGCTTCGTGATTGATGCGCCGCCGTTGCCGCAGCCGGTCTATGTCGACCGCGACATGTGGGAGAAGATCGTCCTCAACCTGCTGTCCAACGCATTCAAGTTCACCTTCGAAGGCGAAATCGCGGTCCGGGTCCGCACCGATCCGGACGGCCGTCACGCCGTGATCGAAGTCAGCGACACCGGCACCGGCATCCCGCAGGCAGAGATCCCGCATCTGTTCGAGCGCTTTCGGCGGGTCGAAGGCGCGCGCGGCCGCTCGATCGAAGGCAGCGGTATCGGACTGGCGTTGGTGCAGGAGCTGATCAAGCTGCACAGCGGCTCGATTGCCGTCGAGAGCGAGATCGGCCGCGGCTCGACCTTTCGCGTAACCCTGCCGTTCGGCTCCGCGCATCTCCCGGCCGAGCGGCCGCGACATGCCGCGCTCCAAGTCTCCACCAATGTCCGCGCCCAGGCCTATCTCGACGAGGCGATCGGCTGGCTCGATGACAGTGGCGATGCCGATCTGCCGCCAGCTTCCGGCGCTCAGGATCTCGGCGTCGTCACCGCGCCTGCCACAGGGCGACCTCACATTCTGCTGGCCGACGACAACCACGACATGCGCGACTACGTCGCCCGGTTGCTCGGCGATGCCTATGAGGTCGAAGCCGTTGCCGACGGCGCCGCAGCGCTCGAAGCCGCAAAGAAACGCCGGCCGGATCTGGTGCTCAGCGACGTGATGATGCCGCGGCTCGACGGCCTCGGACTTCTAAAAGCGCTGCGCGGTGATCCAACGATGGCCGATCTGCCGGTGATCTTCCTGTCCGCCCGGGCCGGCGAAGAAGCCAAGCTGGAGGGGCTGGAAGCCGGCGCTGACGATTATCTCAGCAAGCCGTTCAGCGCCCGCGAATTGCTCACGCGCGTCCGCGCCAATCTCGACACCGCTGCGATCCGGCGGACGGCGCTGCGGACCGAATACGTGCTACGCCAGGAAGCACAGGCTGCCCGGAAGCACGCCGAAGGCATTCTGGCCTCGATCAGCGACGGCTTCATCGCGCTCGACGAACAGTACCGGTTCACTTACGTCAACGCCGCCGCCGAACGGCTGATCAACAGCAGAGCCGGCGAGCTGATCGGCAAGGTGTATTGGGACGTCTATCCGATGATGCTCGGCACCGAGATCGAGCAGGCCTATCGGCGGGCGATGACCGAACGCGTCGCCTGCGAGTTCGAAAGCTATCATCCACCGAGCAAGCGCTGGTTCGAATTGCGGGTGGCACCTACCAACGGCAAGAGCATCTCGGTGTATTTTCGCGACATCACCGAGCAGAAGAAGGCCGAGGCGGCGCTGCGCGACATCAACGAGCAGCTCGAAGAGCAGGTTGCCCAGCGCACAGCCGAACTGCAGCAGAAGGAAGCCCGACTCCGGACCATCTTCGCGGCGAGCTACACCTATCAGGCATTGCTCGACGTCGACGGCGTGGTGATCGACGCCAACCGCACCGCACTCGCCGGCATCGCGGCCGAGCTCGAGGACGTGGTCGGCAAACCGGTTTGGGCCACGCCGTGGTTCGGCAGCACGCCGGGGCTGCCTGAGATGGTCCGCAGCGACATCGCCGCTGTCGCGGCCGGTGAGACGGTGCGGCGCGAACTTCACGTCAACCTGCCAGCCAGCGGCTGGCGCTGGTTCGATCTGCAGATGCGCCCGGTGCAGGACACGCAGGGCAAGGTGATCGCGATCGTGCCCGAGGCGGTCGACATCACCGAGCGCCGCAAAGCCGAAGAAGCATTCCGGCAGGCGCAAAAGATGGAAGCGATCGGCCAGCTCACCGGCGGCGTCGCCCACGACTTCAACAACATGCTGACCGTGATCCGGTCGTCCGCCGATCTGTTGCGCCGGCGCGAGCTGCCGCCGGAGCGGATCCGCCGCTACGTCGATGCGATCTCCGATACGGCTGATCGCGCAGCGAAGCTGACCGGCCAGCTGCTCACCTTCGCGCGTCGCCATGCACAGAACCGCGAAGTGTTCGACGCGGCCGATCACATCGAGCACGTCTCCGACATGCTTAAGACAGCACTCGGCTCCCGCGCTGTGTTCAATCTCCACATCGCCGAGCGACCGCTGCCGGTCGAGGCCGATACCAATCAGTTCGACGCCGCACTGGTCAATCTGGTGGCTAACGCGCGCGACGCGATGGACGGTCATGGCACCCTCACCATCTCGGTCACACGTTCGGCGCCGACACCCCAGGAAGCCGCCGCAGGCCGCGGCGGCTTCCTCGAGGTGTCGATCGCCGATACCGGCTGCGGCATTCGACGCGAGCAGATCGAACGGATCTTCGAGCCGTTCTTCACCACCAAGGACATCGGCCGCGGCACCGGCCTCGGGCTGTCGCAGGTTTACGGCTTTGTCCAGCAGTCCGGCGGCAGCATCAATGTCGACAGCGCGATCGGCCGCGGCACCACGATCACGCTTCGGCTGCCGCTCAGCGACAAACCGATCCAGCGCCGCAACGGCAACGGCACCAACGCCGTCGATGGCCGGCAGCGCGGCTGCATCCTCGTGGTCGAGGACAACGCCGAGGTCGGCGAGTTCTCCACCCAGCTGCTTCACGATCTCGGCTATCAGACCGTCCTCGCCGCCTCCGGCGAACAGGCGCTGGCGCTACTCGGCGACAACGCCAAACGTTTCGACCTGGTGCTGAGCGACGTTGCGATGCCGGGCATGGACGGCGTGACCCTGGGCCGGGAAATCAAGAAGCGCTTGCCGGAGCTGCCCGTGGTGCTGAACTCCGGCTACGCCCACATGCTGGCCGACGACGACCACGGCTTCGAACTGCTGCACAAGCCGTACTCGGTCGAGGATCTGTCGAAAGTCTTACGCAAGGCGATGGCCGAGCGCACCTGAGCGGCGTTCCGCCCCGCGGAACCGGCAAATGCACGGCAGATGCAACGTTCGCGTCAATGTGATCGCCAGCCTGTCGGGCCTGCGCTATCGCATTGAGGCAGATCATTTCTCCGGACATTGAAGCGTGGCATCGAGGCCCTCATTCCGGCCCGAGCATGTTTGTCCGCGAGCGTTGCGAAGAGCGTACCCATGACCGAGATCGAGATCGCCCAGCAGGTGCTGTCCTGCCTGCACCAGACCGAAACGGCGGAGCCGCATTCTGCAGTGTCGTCGCTGAAGGGACTGATCAGCTACATCCACGGCGCTGGTACCGTGCACTCCTGCGAGGTCGACGAGGCCCGCTCATCGACCTTCATGGCGATCTGCGAATATGCCAAGGCCCTGCATCGCGGCCTGCCGGCCGACAACCTGCGCCCCGCCGCGATCGATGCCGCCGAAAAATGGCGGGCACTAGCGGGCTAAGCCGCCGATCGAGTCTTCTGAGCTAGATTCCGCCAGCTACTTGCTGCACGCTTTCGGCGCCACGAAGCGATAGAAATACTCTTTGGTTTTGCCGTTGTGGGTGCGCAGCACCGGCACATCGATGCGCTTCTCATCCGACATCGCCCGGCCCGGATAGGCAGCGGCAAAATGCGCCGGCACCTGCGGCAGCGTATAGACCAGCACCGCGCCCTGATCCTCCAGCTTGCGCTGGTCGAACCAGCGGGTCGCCGGAATGAAGTGAATGGTGACCGAATCGCCCTCCGGCCCGGCCGCGATGCCAATGCCGTACACCGTCTGGCGATCGCCGAGGAAATAGCCGGGGCCGCAACTGTACTGACTGCGCCAGTCCTTGAGGATCAGGCGCGCCGCGTCGGCGGTCGGCTCCTGCAGTCCGCTATGCGAGGCGGGGCCGAGATAAGCGATCATCACCGCCGCGCTCATCACCGTATAGAGTCCCGACAGGGTCCAACCGGTCTGCCGTTCGCAGGTGTCGCGCCGCGGCTCGTTCCAGCGCAGCAACGGCGCCAGTGCCGGCACTGCAAGCAGCGAGAACGGCGCACCGTAGCGGGCGATGTACTCCAGCCCGAGCCCGACGATCATGCCGAGCAGAATCAGCACCATTGCCACATCGATGATGACGATGAACTTCAGTTCGTCGCTGGCTTCGGCAAACCGCGGCACCCGCACATTGATCATCCGGCGGGCGCTCGACACCGCGATGATCACCGCACCAGGCAGCAGCATCGGCAGATAGCCGGCAACCAGGAGGCCGATGCGGCGGGCGGTATCGCCGATCGACCCGAAGCCGGTGAAATGCCGCTCGCCGTAGGCGATGGTGCTGCCGAATTTCACCGCGGTGATCACATGCGGCAGCAGCAGCAGCGTGGCGATCAGCATCGCCACATACAGGCCGGGACGCGTCAGGCAGCGGCGGAACGAGGGCAGCGCGACGACGCCGATCGCCATCGCCAGAAACAGCACCGCGGCGTTGTATTTGGTCAGCGCTGCGATCGCGGCCCAAACGCCGAGCAGGATCCAATCCAGCCAGCGATTGTCCTGACGCGCACGCAGGAAGTGATAGACCACCGCCGGCCACGAGGTGAGCTGCAGGATATCGGCATTCAGCGCCCAGGATAGCGGCGCGAACACGGCGTAGAACGACGTCCCGGCGAGCACGACGAGGTAGATAGCCATCGTCCGTTCGACCAGCAGCCGTAGGATCGCGTACAGATACGCGAAGCCGATGGCCATCAGCACCTGATTGGCGGCGACGATAGCGGTGCCGGATGGCCCGAACAGGCGGTCGACCACGCCGCCGGCCCACACCATCATCGGCGGATGCACCGGGGTGATCAGCGGGAAGTGGCGCCCCCAGGCGACCAGTTCGCGGGTGTCGTAGAGCGGCGTCGGAAATACGATCGCCGCGAGGACCACCGGCAGGACGATCGCCGCCGCGAGAATGGCCAGCAGGCTACGGGAGCCCCCCGGCTGCGACACCACAGGTTGCATCAGGGCCGGCCGCCACATTTCTGAAAGTTAATGTGCTCGGGATATGCGGGGGCGGCGCTCGGATTGTCAACTCAAGCGGGCGACTTCCCCACGCCAGCCGCAGCATTTGAAACGCGGAAACAAGCCTTTCGGGGGATTGTCACAACCGTGTGCGTCAGCTCGCATTCGGCGTCGCCGGGTGGAAGGTCAGCGCGTAGCCATCCATGCAGTAGCGCAGCCCGGTGGGCTTCGGCCCGTCGTCGAACACGTGGCCGAGATGACCGCCGCAGCGGCGGCAATGCACTTCGGTGCGCGTCATGCCGAGCGTGGAGTCGCTGCGTTCGCCGACCGCATTCGGCAGCGGCTGCCAGAAGCTCGGCCAGCCAGTGCCGCTATCGAACTTGGTATCCGACGAGAACAACGGCAGATCACAGCCGGCGCAGGCGAAGGTGCCCTTGCGATGCTCCTTGAGCAACGGACTGGAGAACGGCCGCTCGGTGCCCTCCTCGCGGAGGATGTGGTACTGCATCGGCGTGAGCTGCTTGCGCCATTCCTCAGGCGTCTTCTCGATCTCGAACTTCTCGGCCGCGCGGGCGGCGTCCGGCCGCAGCCAGCGGAAACCGAACACGGCGGCAAGGGCGGCAGAAGCGAGCAGCATGCGGCGATCGATCATGTGATGTTCCCTGCGTGACGGGCGCGGGCGCCCCGGCGGCACTTCCGTCAGGTACGAAGCTGCCGCGCCTCAGGTTACACCGCCGGTATTTTAGCCCGCTCACATTGTCGCGAGAACGTCGACGCAGCCGGAAGCTATTCTGGCGAAGGCGGCGGCACCGGCCGGCGCGACGGCGCATTGGGAGGAGGCACATTTGCGGCCTCGGCAGCCCGCAACAGCGCAACACGAGCGCGACGTTCTTCCCGCTTCACCTCGGCACAGGCATCCCGGACCCGGGTCCGGGCGGCGGCACGCTCGCGGTAACGGGCCAGCGCGCCGGCGGCGAGTGCGCCCTCCCGGGTGGCGAAATACACCCCCTGCCCGACGATGCGGCCGATGGTGCCCCCTGCCCACACCAGATCGAACGGCGAAAACAGCTTCCAGCGCTCGTCGCTATGGGTCAGGCCGCGAGCGATCAGACGCCCGGCGATTGCGGTGGTGGCGAGCCCCTGCCTGCCGAATCCGCTGGCGACCCATAGCCCCGGCCGCAATTCGCCGATTTGCGGCATGCCGTGCACCGTCATCCCGACCGCAGCGCCGAAGGTCTGAGCTATTTCAACCTGCCCGAGCTGGGGGAACAGCGTTGCGATCCGCCGCCGGATGATTCCGGCGAGCCGCTGCGGTGCAACATCGAAAGTGGTCTCGCCGCTTGCCCACAGCAAGCGGTCACCACCGACGATCCGGTAGTGATCGACCCCGTCCGTGTCGACAATCGAGCCGGCGAACGCGATCGCCTCCGGTAGTTTCTCGCCGAGCGGCGCCGTCAGCGCTGCGGTGCGCCAGACCGGCAGCAGGGTTTCGGCGACGCGGGGCGACGGCGCGCCGAGATGCACGCTGCCGGCAAGCACGATGTCGGAAGCGCGCAGCCGCGCATTCGGCGTCGAGATCCGCTTGCGGATGCCGGCGAAATCGATGCTGACCGCCGGCGTTTCCTCGAAGATCCGTGCCCCGGCCTGCCGCGCCAGCCGCTCCAGGCCGCGCAAGTAACGGCGGCCGTCGAGCTGAAAAGCGGTCGGGTAGTGAATGCCGTGAAAATATCGGTTGGTCCGCAACACATCGCGGACCTTGTCGATCGGCCAGCCTTCGACTTCGGAGCCGAAATCGACGCCGAGCGTCTGCAGGCGCTCGACGAGGCGGTCGCCGATATCGACATTGGAGACTTCCAGCGCGCCGTCCGACAGCGCCACGCCGGGCATCGTCTCCTCGGTGGCACGAGCGCGGACGATCTCCATGCCCTCGCGGGTCAGCGCCCACAGAGCGCTGGCGTGATCCAGCCCGACCCGGGCGATCAGATCGGCGATCGGCACGCCGTAACCCGGCGTCACCGTGCCGAGATTGTGCCCTGACGCACCCCAGCCAATCCGCCCGCTCTCCAGCACGGCAACGCTGAGCCCGGCCTGCGCGGCTTCCAGCGCGACCGATAGTCCGGCGAGGCCGGCGCCGATCACGCAGAGATCGACGTCGAGGTCGAACGTCAGCCGCGCATGCGGTTCCGCATCGGCTTCGGCGGACAAGCCGGCCGGTCCATTCGTCGCACTTGTCGGGAGCGAATCCATGCCGTTTCCTAAAAGAGCGCATCCGCAAACGAGGCTATCTTGCGAGATACGCGTTCAATACGGACAGCACGGACGGTTGTCACCTTGTCCTGCCGGCCGGTCTCGATTAATCCGCAAGCTCCGCCCTTTGGAAAGAACTCATGCGCCGTCTGATCCTGCTGCGACACGCCAAAACCGAAAGGGACGCGCCGAGCGGCAAGGACCACGATCGCCGCCTGGAAGATCGCGGCCGCAGCGACGCCGCCGAGATCGCCGCCTGGCTCGCCGCCGAGCATCTGGTCCCCGATCAGGTGCTGATCTCGACCGCGACCCGGACCCGGCAGACCTGGGACGTTCTATCCGAACTGTTTCCGGCGAACCGCGAACCGCAGGTCGCGTACCTGTCGGAAATGTACAGCGCGAGCTCTTCGCAGTTGTTGCAGGCGATCCATGAGGTATCGGCCGGCATCAACCAGCTGATGCTGATCGGACACAATCCGGGCCTGCACGAACTGGCGTTGGCGCTCACCTGCACCTGCAACGAGGCCGAGCGGCGCAAGCTCTCGGGCAGCATGCCGACCGCGGCGGTGGTGGTGATCGACTTCCCGATCGCCGACTGGGCGGATGCCTCGTTCGGCACCGGCAAGCTGCAACATTTCGTCAGCCCGAAAGTGCTGCGCGAAGCAAGCTGACGGAGGACGATGGCGTCGCCCTTGCCCTGATCAGGAGGCGCCGGAGATGTTCAAGTCCATCCTCGTCCCGATCGACCTGGCCGATACCGCGCTGGCCCAGCCCGCGATCGCCACCGCGGCGAAGCTCGCCGACGGCTACGACGGCAAGGTGCGGCTGCTGCACGTGCTGGCGATCACTCCTGTGATGCTGGCCGAATATGTCCCTGCGGATTTCGACGATCAGCAGCGGCAGTCGGCCGAAGCTGCATTGGCGGAGATTGCCCGCACCTCAGGCATTCCGGCACAGCGGCTGTCGAGCAGCGTGCGCCAGGGCGGCATCTACCATGAGATCCTCGAAGAGGTCGTGGCGGTCGGCGCAGATCTAATCGTGATGAGTTCGCACCGGCCGGCGATGCGCAGCTACTTCCTCGGCTCCAATGCCGGCCACGTGGTGCGCTACGCACCGTGCTCGGTGCTGGTGGTGCGGGACGGCACATAGCCCCGAGCGACACGGACCGCTTTACGGCAGTAGATCCTTCGGCACATCGTCGAAGGTGTAGCGGCGTGGGCGGTTGCGGCGGATGAAACCGCCGATCTGCCAGCCGAACAGCAGCGCAAAGCCGGCAAGAAACAGCGCGCCTGACCAAGACCCCACCGCCACCGCGCGCGCCAGCAGTCCGGTCAGGGCGGCGGCAACCAGCGCGATCAGCACCAAAGCACCGGTATGGACTGCCGGCGGCAGCCCCCCGATCAGTTCGGCGTGGCTGCCGGCCTCGCGCATCCGCCGGTGCAGCTCGATCATGAACGCGCGATAGGCCTGATCCTGCGGCGCCATCAGCGCCACCGTCTGCCAGGTGGTCGACACGATCCGCAGCCGACCGCCGGAGACGTCCTGGAGATCGGCCCGGTAGCGGCGCGACTGCATCGACACCGGCCGATAGCTCAACCGAAGCTTCGCGATGGTCGCGTAGGGCCACATCCCGGCTTTCGTGCCGATCCGCCAGATCAGCCCGTCGTCGCCGAGTTCGAACTGCTGGGCAGCACCGATCAGCGAGGCCTTGTAGGCGTAAGCCGTGCCTGAATCGCCGTCCTCGTCTCGGTTGGATCGTGGCGTCACCCGAAAGCCCCTGTTGCCGGTCCGCCGTCCATGCCGGAGCCGGCGCGGCGATGCAATGCGGCGTTCAGCCCACCGGGTGTCGCCCGTACCGGATAACTTGTCGGCAAGGCCTCGGTTTTCTACAATTCGGTGACAAACGGACCGGATCATGCCGAACACCGAAGCGCACTACCCTCGCCACCTGATCCTGGGTGGCGCCCTGATGTCCGGGCTGTTGATGGCGCTGGCGCTGCATATGCTCGGCCAGAGCGTCGGCCTCGACCTCGGAGGGCTGTGGCGCAACGACTCCGGCAGCTTCATGCCGGCGAGCGCCGCGCTGGCGTGGTGGCTGGTCGCGACCGGAGGCTTCGCCGGCGGTTACTTCACGGCGCGGCTGATGAATCATGCGGTCGCCGGACAGATCCCGCCCAAGCTGCGCCAGTTTCTGATCGTGGTGCTGGTGCTGGTGCTGGCCGCCGCCGGCCAAGCCGCTTCGGCGCCGTCCGCGGTGCCCACCGCAGCCGGCGTGCTGGCTGGGCTGGCGACCCTGTTGCTGGGCGCCGCGATGGCATTCTGCGGCGCTTATTTCGCTTTACGCAAAGTCTGAACGCGACCGCGTCAGGACTGCTGTTGAAAACACCAAAGGCCACGCGGATATCCGCGCGGCCTTTGGCCTCATCGTCACGTCATATCAATGTCGCAACCGGCTCAGCCGGCGGCGCGAAGATTGACCTGGCTCTCCGCAAGCGTGTTGAGCTTCTTGTCGGTAGCCTTCTCTTCATCGAGGGTCTTCTGCAGCACCGCCGCACAGTCGTTACGGCCGAGCAGCTTGGCCCATGATACCAGGCTGCCGTAGCGGACGATCTCGTAGTGCTCCACCGCCTGAGCGGCGTTGATCAACGCCGCATCGAGCACCTTCTTGTCCTCGACTTCGCCCGCGGTCTCATCGGCTTCCTCGATGATGCCGTCGATTGCCGGGCAGTCGATCGCCTTCGGCTGCACGCCATGCATTTCGAACACCTGCTCCAGCCGCTTCACGTGCCCCTTGGTCTCATCCAGATGCGTCAGGAACCCCTGCTTCAGCATCGGGTCCGAGGCCTTGTCGGCCATTTTCGGGATCGCCTTCAGGAGCTGTTTCTCGGCGTAGTAGATGTCCTGCAATTGGTGCACGAACAGGTCATCCATCGTCTTGATGTCTTTGGTGAAAAGTCCCATTGCGGATCCTCTTTCGGTTTGCGCCCGGTGGCTCTTTTCCAAGCCTGCCGTGGCCGTCGCGGCGTTAACCAGCGGCAGCGATCACCGTTCCGGGTTCCATCCGCGCATCGAGTCGCAATGGCGCGCAGCGCGTCTGGCGCCTATATCGGTCGGGCCGGCTTGGCCGGCTCCTCTCGGGGCCGCCATGCAGCCGCCGGACGGCTCGTTTGCGCCACGTCAAGGGCGCATTCCGCCGCCCGTCCCATGGATGAGCCGTCCGCACGCGACAGTACGGCGGATTGCACGACGGGCCGTTTATGCCCTAAGGAATTGCGCGGATGAGTAAGTCGGACGCCGGGAGCAGGGTCGCGCTGCAGGCGGTGTCCGTCGCGTTGCCGCCCCGCCGGGAGGACGAATGCATCGACTGCTGAGCGCGCTGGGGCGTGGCTTCAAGACGTATATCGGCTGGAAACGCGTCGGTATCGTCGCCAGCATCCTGATTATCGGCTTTGCGATTTCGTCGCTGATCCGCACCCTCAAGGGAGTCGATCACAACGTCATCCTGACCGCGCTGACCGACAAGAGCCCTGCCCAGATCGGGATGGCGGCGCTTTGCGTGGTCGGTGCCTTTTGCACCCTGACGTTCTACGATTTCTTCGCGCTGCGCACGATCGGCAAGCTGCACGTGCCGTACCGCATCGCCGCGATGTCGGCGTTCACCTCTTACGTGATCGGCCATAATCTCGGTGCCACGGTTTTCACCGGTGGTGCGATCCGGTTCCGGATCTATTCGGACTACGGCCTGTCGGCGATCGATGTCGCCAAGATCTGCTTCATCTCCGGCCTGACGTTCTGGCTCGGCAATCTGTTCGTGCTCGGCATCGGCATGATCTGGCATCCGGCCGCGGCCAGTGCCATGGACCTGCTGCCGGACGAGATCAACCGGCTGATCGGCGTCGCCTGTCTGGCCGGCATCGCCGCCTATTTCGTCTGGCTCGCCACCGGCAAGAAGCGCCGCGAGCTCGGCCAGAACGGCTGGAAGGTGGTGCTTCCGTCGGCCAAGCTGACGCTGGTGCAGGTGCTGATCGGCGTGGTCGATCTCGGCTTCTGCGCCCTGGCAATGTACCTGTTGATGCCGTCCGCCCCCTACATCGACTACGTGTCGCTGGCGGTGGTGTTCATCCTCGCCACCCTGCTCGGCTTCGCCAGCCATGCGCCGGGGAGCCTCGGTGTGTTCGACGCCGCGATGCTGGTCGGGCTGTGGCAGATGGACAAGGAAGAGCTGCTCGCCGGCATGCTGCTGTTCCGCCTGCTGTACTACATCGTGCCGTTCGTGATATCGGTCGTCGTGCTTGCGGTCCGGGAGATCGTGCTCGGTGCGCGGCTGAAGCGGGTTCGTCCGCTGGCCGAAGCGCTGAAGCCGGAACCGGTGCGCGGAGATCCCTCACCAGGTTGAGCCATGACCACCGCACCCGCGCCCGACGAGCAAGCCCGCCCGGTCCGCGAACTCGTACTCGCTCCGCCGACACCGTCTTCCACATCGCTGCTGACGCATTGGTCCGATCGGCTTCGCCACGCCGCGATCATCCTGATTGCCGGCGCGCTCGCGCTCACCGCGCTGGTGCTGTTCGCCCAACTCGCGATCGGTCCGGCGATCGCGGCGTTCGCCTGCTTGATCGCCGCCGCGCTGGTGCCATGGCGGTTGCATGACAGCTCCAACGCGCTCGACGACACGCTCGGCGTCAGTCCGGTGGAAATGCCGGTGGTGCGTGCCATCGTCGCCGGCATGCCCGATCCGGCGGTGCTGCTGGATCGTGCCGGCCGGGTCATTCACCTCAACGCTGCTGCCGCACAGCTCGCGCCGGCCCTGCGGGTGCGGGAGCTGGCGCAGTTTGCGCTGCGCAGCCCCGAGATCGTCACCGCGCTGCGTGAGGCGATCGCGACCTCGGAGCCGCGCCGCGCCACCTATCTCGATCATGGCTCGATCGAACGCTGGCTCGAACTGATCATCGCGCCGGTGCAGGTGCCGACCGCGTTCGGCGGCACGGATCAATGCATGCTGATGACGTTCCACGATCTGACGCCGCTGCGCCGGGTCGAGGAGATGCGCGCCGACTTCGTCGCCAATGCCAGCCACGAGCTGCGTACGCCGCTCGCGGCCTTGTCCGGCTTCATCGACACCCTGCAGGGGCAGGCCCGCGACGATCCGAAGGCGCGCGAGCGTTTCCTCGGCATCATGCACGCTCAGGCGACCCGAATGGCGCGGCTGATCGACGACCTGCTGTCGCTGTCGCGGGTCGAGCTCAGCGCGCATGTTCGCCCCGATGCGATGATCGATCTGAAGCCGCTGATCAAGCAGGTCACCGACGGCCTCGAGCCGCTGGCCAAGGAACGCCAGGTGGTGATCGAGCTGGAGCTGCCGGAGGACGCCGCGACCATCGCCGGCGATCGCGAAGAGCTGCTGCGGCTGTTCGAAAACCTGATCGAGAACGCGCTGAAGTATGGCGCTTCGGGCGGCCGGGTGGTGGTCTCGGTGGTGGCTGCGGTGTCGGGCGACGGCGTGCCGGAGTATCGCGCGCTGGTGCGCGATTTCGGTCCCGGTATCGCGCCCGAGCATCTGCCGCGACTGACCGAAAGGTTCTACCGGGTGGACGTTGGCGACAGCCGGTCTCAGGGTGGTACGGGGTTAGGATTATCGCTGGTGAAACATATTGTTAACCGTCACCGCGGCCGTCTGCTGATCGAAAGCGTGCTGAAAAAGGGCGCCACCTTCACCGTCTGTTTCCCTCAGGGAAAGCCCCAGGTCTGAGTCGAATAATCATTCGATTTCAGGCGCTTAGTTCAGTCACATGACTGTCATCAAACCCTCATAAAAGGTCAACCGACCGCTCGTAGACGGGCGGGGTAAGCGCAGTCGGGCGCGCTGAGCGCTTCGCTTACAGATGGAGACCTTCCCCATGAATTTCATCAAGGCAATCGTCGCGGCCGGTCTGGTTGCGGCGTCGACCTCGGCCTTCGCCGCCGACATCACCGGCGCTGGCGCCACCTTCCCGTACCCCGTCTACTCGAAGTGGGCCGATGCCTATAAGAAGGACACCGGCAACGGTCTGAACTATCAGTCGATCGGTTCGGGCGCCGGCATCAAGCAGATCATCGCCAAGACCGTGACCTTCGGCGCCACCGACGCGCCGCTGAAGCCGGAACAGCTCGACAAGGAAGGCTTGGTGCAGTGGCCGATGGTGATGGGCGCGATCGTGCCGGTCGTGAACCTCGAAGGCGTGAAGCCGGGCGAGATGGTGCTCGACGGTGAGACCCTGGCCAACATCTACATCGGCAAGATCACCAAGTGGGACGACCCGGCGATCAAGAAGCTGAACCCGAAGGTCAGCCTGCCGAGCGACGCGATCACCGTGGTTCGCCGCTCCGACGGTTCGGGCACCACCTTCAATTTCACCGACTACCTGTCCAAGGTCAGCGCTGACTGGAAGGCCAAGGTTGGTTCGGGCACCGCGGTCGAGTGGCCGGTCGGCGTCGGCGCCAAGGGCAACGAAGGCGTTGCCGGCAACGTCGGCCAGACCAAGAATTCGATCGGTTACGTCGAATACGCCTACGCCAAGCAGAACAAGCTGACCTACACCGGCCTGGTGAACAGCGCCGGCAAGACCGTGCAGCCGACCATCGCGGCCTTCCAGGCTGCGGCGTCGAACGCCGACTGGGCCAAGGCTCCGGGCTACTACCTGATCCTGACCAACCAGCCGGGCGAAGCCTCTTGGCCGATCACCGCCGCGACCTTCATCCTGATGCACAAGGAGCCGGTCGATAAGGCGGCGTCCGCCGAAGCCGTCAAGTTCTTCAAGTGGGCGTTCGAGAAGGGCGCCAAGGCTGCCGAAGAGCTCGACTACATCCCGATGCCGGAACCGGTCGTCAAGCTGATCGAGAAGACCTGGGCCGCGGACATCAAGAGCTGATAGTCTGAAGTTTGGCTGCGATCCGGATCCGTCCGGGTCGCAGCCCGACGTTCACGCGAACGGCGGACTCCGAGCCTCATACACTCGGGCTCCGGCTCTGCACCGCAGTCGGTGCTGGCGCGACGCTCGATCGCGCATCCGGTTTTCAATTCAGATCTCCAGCCGCGAGGCGCGGTTTCGGCCCTGCAGTAGGCATGAGGAGAGTTAGCGTGGCGGACATGGCGGTTGAGACAACCGGGTTGCAGACGGCTGCCGGACCTTATGATCGGGCCAAGGCGCTCAGCGCCTTCAAGCTCGGCGACAAGACCTTCTATTGGACGACGCGCGCCTGCGCGATCTCGGTACTGCTGATCCTCGGCGGCATCATCATCTCGCTGATCGTCGGTGCCCTGCCGGCGATCCGCGAATTCGGCTTCTCGTTCCTCACCACTTCGCGCTGGGCGCCGGCCAATGACCCGCCGGTCCTCGGCGCGCTCGGCCCGATCTACGGCACGCTGGTGACGTCGCTGATCGCGATGATGATCGCGATTCCGGTCGGTCTCGGCATCGCGATCTTCCTCACCGAGCTGTGCCCGATGTGGCTGCGCCGCCCGATCGGCCTCGCCATCGAGCTTCTCGCCGGAATCCCGTCGATCATCTACGGCATGTGGGGCTTCTTCGTGCTCGGCCCGTTCCTGGCCTATCACTTCCAGCCGGCGATGATCGCGCTGTTCGAGGGCGTGCCGGTGCTCGGCGATATCTTCGCCGGTCCGCCGTCCTATCTCAGCCTGTTCAACGCCTCGCTGATCCTCGCCATCATGGTGCTGCCGTTCATCACCGCGATCTCGGTCGACGTCTTCAAGACCGTGCCGCCGGTGCTGAAGGAAGCCGCCTACGGCGTCGGCTGCACCACCTGGGAAGTCGTCCGCAGCGTCGTGATCCCCTACACCCGGGTCGGCGTGATCGGCGGCGTGATGCTGGCGCTCGGCCGCGCGCTCGGCGAGACCATGGCGGTCACCTTCATCATCGGCAACTCGTTCCGGATCACCGGCTCGATCTTCTCGCCCGGCACCACGATCTCGGCGGCGATCGCCTCCGAATTCGCCGAGAGCGATGGCCTGCATCAGTCCGGCCTGATCCTGCTCGGCCTCTTGCTGTTCATTTTGACCTTCCTGGTGCTGGCGGCCGCCCGGCTGCTGCTGCTGCGGCTCGAACTCAAGGCGGGCAAGTAAGATGTCGCCGATCCATCTCGACAACCCGATCTACAAGCGCCGTCACCGCAACGACCTGGTGATCAAGGTGCTGTGCTCAGCGGCGGCGCTGTTCGGCGTCACCTGGCTGGCGTTGATCCTGTTCACGCTGTTCTGGAACGGCCTCGCCGGTCTCAACTTCGAAATATTCACTCAGAACACCCCGCCGCCGGGCTCGAACGAGGGCGGCTTGCTCAACGCCATTGTCGGCTCGATCATCATGACGATTCTCGGCGTCGGCATCGGCGCGCCGCTCGGATTGTTCGCCGGCACGTACCTCGCCGAGTACGGCAAGTACGACAAGCTCACCTCGGTGATCCGCTTCATCAACGACATCCTGCTGAGCGCGCCGTCGATCATCATCGGTCTTTTCATCTACGGCGCGGTGGTGGTGACGATGGGCCGGTTCTCGGCGCTTGCCGGCGCGCTGGCGCTGGCGGTGATCGTGATCCCGGTGGTGGTGCGCACCACCGAAGACATGCTGCTGCTGGTGCCGAGCTCGCTGCGCGAAGCCGCCTCGGCGCTCGGCCTGCCGCGCTCGCTGGTGATCCGCCGGATCGCCTATCGCGCCGCCCGCGCCGGTCTGATCACCGGCATCCTGCTGGCGACCGCCCGCGTCGCCGGCGAGACCGCGCCGCTGCTGTTCACCGCGCTCAGCAACCAGTTCTTCAGCCTGGATCTGACCAAGACGATGGCCAACCTGCCGGTGACCATCAACAACTTCGTCCAGAGCCCCTACGCTTACTGGAAGCAGCTCGCCTGGACCGGCGCGCTGCTGATCACTCTGACTGTGCTTGCCCTGAACATTGGCGCGCGCATCATCGGCGCCGAGAGGACCACGAAATGACCGAGATCTCGATCGCCACCAGCGTTCCGTCCGCGATGCCGCCGATCGGCGCCCAGCCGGACGGCCCCGCCAAGGTGACCGTCCCCGACCCCAACTTCTAGTACGGTCAGACCCACCCGC
>NZ_QTKI01000658.1:0-1619 GCF_010820945.1 Rhodopseudomonas sp. BR0C11 | reverse complement strand
GCGCATTGCTGCCGCCAGCCGCGGCGGACATCCGGCCATGTCGGCCTGATTGAGCGCATCAGTCAGAGCACGCTCGATCCGATTGGTCACGTCCATGGCCACACTCCCGCGCTGAAGGCACAAGTGTCAATTTAACTTGTCATGCGAAACTGTAAGTTATTATGGACACCTGTCAATGATATGGCTCAAAGACAGCTGAGCCGGAGTGAGAAAGCGCATGCGGGACCAGACCGCGAGGAATCGCGTCGTAGTGATCGGCGCCGGCATCGCGGGACTGACGTCCGCGCTGACCCTGGCTGCACGCGGCTTCGACGTGACGGTGCTCGAACGTGCCGCCGCCCCCGGCGGTAAAATGCGCGAAGTCGCGATCGGCCCGGCGCGGATCGACAGCGGCCCGACCGTGTTCACGATGCGCTGGGTGTTCGAGGAACTGTTCGCCGGCATCGGCTTGAACTTCTCCGACCACGTCCGACTACGACCTTTGTCGGTCCTGGCCCGCCACGCCTGGGATGACACCCAGCATCTTGATCTGTTCGCCGACGAGGCCCGCTCGGCCGACGCGATCGGCGCGTTCGCCGGTGCTGCGGAAGCGAAGCGTTATCGGCAGTTCTGCGCCGACAGCCGGCGCATCTACGAAATCCTGGAAAAGCCGTTCCTGCGTGCCACCGCGCCGAGCCTGCCGAAGCTCGCGACCGCCGGCGGCATCGGCGGCCTGATCGAACTGCGCAAAATCCGCCCTTTCACCACGATGTGGAAGGCGCTCGGCGATTACTTCCACGATCCTCGGATGCGGCAACTGTTCGGCCGCTATGCGACCTATTGCGGATCGTCGCCATTCGATGCGCCCGCCACGCTGATGCTGGTGGCTCATGTCGAACATGAAGGCGTGTGGATCATCGAAGGCGGCATGCACGCGCTGGCGCAGGCACTCGCCGATTGCGCCACCCGGTTCGGCGCCACGATTCGTTATCAGCAAAGCGTCCGCGAGGTGATGGTCTCGGGCGGCCGCGCCTCGGGCGTGATCCTCGACAGCGGCGAGCGCATCGAAGCGCATTCGGTGATCGTCAATGCCGATGTTGGCGCGCTGCCGGCGGGACTGTTCGGCGAGGCGGTACGAACTGCAGCAAACCCGCTGGCGCCACGGCTGCGCTCGCTGTCCGCGGTCACCTGGAGCATGGTGGCGAAGACCCGCGGCTTTCCGCTGTGCCGGCACTCGGTGTTCTTCTCGCGCGATTATTCGCGGGAGTTCGCCGAGATCTTTGGCCGCGGCGAGGTGCCGACAGAACCGACCGTGTATGTCTGCGCACAGGATCGCGTGGACGACGAGGCCCGGCTCGGCGCGAGCGGCGAAGAGGAATTGCTGGTGCTGATCAACGCGCCGCCGGTCGGCGATCGCAAGAGCTTCGATCAGGGCGAGGTCGCGCGCGCCGCCGAGCGCGCGTTCGGCGTGCTGCAGCGCTGCGGCCTGCGGGTCGACATCGATCAAAGCAAGACCCGGGTGACCACACCGGCCGACTTCAATCGGCTATTCCCCGCGACCGGCGGCGCGTTGATCAGCACCAGCAATTCCTCTTCGCCGCTCGCGCCGAGCCGGGCCTCGTCGTCCACGCGATCCTGTG
>NZ_QTKI01000657.1:0-1620 GCF_010820945.1 Rhodopseudomonas sp. BR0C11 | reverse complement strand
CATCAGTGCTGCCGCACCGATCCGCCGAACCAGCCGCAGCGGACCGGGCGCTGGTCGTGCGGATTGAGCTGCAGGCAAATGGATCACGCGCAGATCCGCCATCTCGCCTCTCCCTGCGCCGCAGGCGGCGCATTGTCGTTGCACCAGGAGTGCGACGCTAGGGTTGGCAGACTGAACGCGTGATGAATGCGCCGAAGGCGTTACATCCGAAGCGTCGCGTCGCTTACCACGACGGCCCGAGGCCCCAGCCGTAGCTGAACGGGAAGAACGGCGATACCGGGCCTGGCCGGTACCAATGCGGGCGGGCGTTATAGTCGTAGCTGCCGCGCGGCCCATACACATGGGTGCGGTGCGGCGTCGCATGCCGCCGGACGTGGCGATGCTTGGCGTGCGGCTTGCGCTGCCGCGCGCTGATATCCGTCTCCTGCAGTGTCGTCACGCTGGGTGCCTGGGCGGCGCTCACAGGAGTTGCGCCCGCGGGACCGGCGGCGCCGAGCGCCGTCGCCACCATGGCCGCTCCGATCCATGTCCGCATCGTCACCTCCATCGGCTGTTGCTGGCCATCATGTCGGCGTAAGCCGCCGAAATGCAACCGCCGCAATGAAAACGGGCCCGCGTTTGCGGGCCCGTTGGTAACCGATCCGTATCAGCGCCAGTGGCGGTGATGATGATGCCGGTAATGATGATGGTGGTGCCGATGGCCGTAGTGTCGACGAATGTGGTGGTGACGGTGCCCACGGTAGTGATGGCGGTGCATGTGCCGGTGATGCCGGTACTGCACTTCGGTCGCCTGCGGGATAGCGTCCCGCTGGACCGCGGCGGCGATACCCGGGGTCGACAGCGGCGCCGCCTCGGCGCGTTCGCCGGGGGCAGCGATCAGCAACAGACCGGCGATCGCAGCCAGGCCCGACCATTTCAGAATCTTCATCCAACAACTCCTTGGTTGGCGACGCGCGTCCGGCCGCTTGCTGGCGGTCGGCGGGCCGCTCGGCATGACCCCCTGACAATCAGGCTGACGCGCACGACGTGAATGCGGAGTGAATGCTCCACTCGCCGCACAGCAATGCGCGATCAGCGCGCGAAGTTCCGGAAAGACCTCGGATTTGCTTGGTACTTGGCGTACCAATGAGGCGTCGCTGCAAAGACTTCAGGGGAAGATGCTGCTCAACCGCGGCGCCAGAAGCAGTTCATCCGCGGCACGATCACAGTGCCACTCGGGCGATATTCCTGAATGTAGCTGGCAGTGCAGTCTCGCACCGCGTTCGGGCCCGGGTTGTAGCGCGGAATGACGTCGTCGCCCTCGTCGCGCGGATAGACCGGCACCCGCCGCGGCGCCCGGCGAACCCGCTCCTGCGACGACACGTCGGTGAGGCGATCAGCCGCTGAGCGCGAGGTGGTCGCTACCGCCTGCTGGGCCCCAGCCGGCACGGTCGCCGGCAGGCTGACTGCCAGCCCCAGTCCCAGCGTTGCCGCTGCGATCGTAATCCGCCCCTTGCTGCGCTGGTCCATGCCATCCGCCCCCTCAAAGCCCCGCGGCAACGTCCCCGATCACGGCGCCGTCGTCAACCGCAAGCCGCTTGCCGCCCCCACCCGATCGCGTACAACGGCCGGTATGTGGAT
>NZ_QTKI01000656.1:0-1621 GCF_010820945.1 Rhodopseudomonas sp. BR0C11 | reverse complement strand
GGCGATGGGGACCACGCCGCCCGACCTCGTCGTGCTCGATCTCGGGTTGCCGGATCTGCCGGGCCATGAGCTGCTTCGGCAGATCCGTTCGCAGAGCGAAGCGGTGCCGATTGTCGTGCTGTCGAGCCGTGGCGATGAAGCCGGCAAGGTCGAGGCGCTGGACCTCGGTGCGGACGACTACGTCACCAAGCCGTTTGGCATGGACGAACTGCTGGCGCGCCTACGTGCCGCGCTGCGGCATCAGCTTCAGGCGCAGGGCGAGCGTCCGCTGTTCCGCGTTGGCGATCTGTCGGTCGATCTGGTGCGGCGGATCGTCAAGCTCGGCGACAAGGAGGTCAAACTGTCGCCGAAGGAATACGACCTGCTCCGCGTTCTGGTGCAGCACGCCGGCAAGGTGCTGACGCACAAGTTTCTGTTGCACGAATTGTGGGACGAACTCACGGATGCGCAATATCTGCGTGTCTATGTTCGCCAGCTCCGGCAGAAGATCGAACCCGATCCCGAGCGTCCGCAGTATCTACTGACGGAAACTGGGATCGGATATCGGCTGAAGGCGCCGAACTAAGCTCGCCGGTTCACGCGAGCTCTGCGACCGATTTTTCCTGTGCCGCAGGCGCCACGACGACGTCCCAGCGGCCATCACGGCCGTAGCGCCAGTGCATCCGGCCGTCATCGTCGAGCGCGAACAGATGCATCCAGCCATTGTCGAACAATGCGCGCACGTCCGGGTCGCGATCGAGGATGGTGCTAATCGCCTCGTGTGGAGCTTCGATCAGAACCGACAGCCGGAGCGGCTGGTGGACGAGGCGTTCGCCATCATGCACCGATTGCCACGGCAAGCCGCCGCGCAGCAGGCCGCCATTGCCTTCGACGACGCCGATTCCGCCGGTGACGTTGTGCAGCAGCTTGTTGCCGGCGCCGAACGTTTCCGGCGCGACGGTCGAGCCGTAGTATTGCAGACTGATCCAGCTCGTGACCACCACTGGCGCGGTGAGGATCAGCTCGAGCACCGAGAAATCTGTGTCCTTGCGCCAGTCATAGTCGTGCAGGAAGGCTTGCCCCTGAAGGTCACGACCGCTGGTGTGGGACCGCGGCGCGGCGATGAAGGCCCGGCAGCCGGCGAGCGCCCATTCAGGGCGGACCTCGGCCCAATCGCGCGCCCGCCGCGTAATCGAACGGGCCGTTGTTGTCCGTGGCAACCGCAAAGCCCGCTCACTCCGCGTCAGCGCGCCGGCGGTGGCAAGCCAGGCCCGCGTTTGCGCGAGGCTCGTAGCGTGCGCCGGCGAGGGATGATCAGCATCGTACAGCGTCACTGCGTCCGTGGTGGTGTCATGCAGCGCGCCGACGAACAGCGTATCGGCCGGGATCGCGATGCCGCGACCGGCAAGCGCTGCACGGACCTCCGGATCGTTGAGTAGGCCGGCGAGCAGCCGCGCATTGACGTCGCCGGGGAAGCCGCCGCAAGCGCCACAATGCAGCGCACTGGCGTGGGGATTGTTGACGACGCTGGCGCCATGGCCGGCGATCAGCACCAGCGGCGCGAATGGACCTGTGAGCGACATCGCCTTTAGCACCGCTTCGGCCGTATCGACCCGAGCGTGGAGCGCGAGCGGCGGATCGA
>NZ_QTKI01000655.1:0-1626 GCF_010820945.1 Rhodopseudomonas sp. BR0C11 | reverse complement strand
CGGTACAGACGACCCGCCAGCCGGCGACAACCGGCCGGCGGGTTCTTATATGCATGGAGACCGGCGGCTTGTGCCCCGCTCTGCACGCCCGCCGCGGATGGCCGGCCACCAACCTGAACGTGATGCGATGACGCCTTCTGCCGCCTCGGCCCTGGTCGAGAAGACCCCGCTGGAAACCTATGTGCCGCCGGCCAAGCCGTCGCTGATCGGGCTGTCGCGGGCGCAATTGTGCGACCGGCTCGGCGAAGTCGGCGTGGCGCCGCCCCAGCGCAAGATGCGGGCGCAGCAGCTCTGGCATTGGATCTATGTCCGGGGCGCCCGCGACTTCTCTGAAATGACCAATGTATCCAAGGAGATGCGGGCCACGCTGGCGGAGCACTTCACGGTCGACCGGCCCGAAGTGGTGGCCGAGCAGATTTCGGCCGACGGCACCCGCAAATGGCTGCTGCGGCTGCCGAGCGGGGACGACGGGCAGAAGGCCCACGAGGTCGAGTGTGTCTATATCCCGGAAACCGACCGCGGCACGCTGTGCGTTTCCAGCCAGGTCGGCTGCACCCTGAATTGCGCATTCTGCCACACTGGCACCCAGCGCCTGGTGCGCAACCTCACCGCCGGCGAGATCGTCGGCCAGGTGATGGTGGCGCGCGACCGCCTCGGCGACTGGATCGACCGCGAGACCCCGAACGGCAATCGCCTGATCACCAACATCGTGATGATGGGGATGGGCGAGCCGCTCTACAATTTCGACGCAGTGCGCGACGCTCTGCTGATCGTCTCGGACAACGAAGGCATCGGCATCTCGCGGCGGCGGATCACGCTGTCGACCTCCGGGGTGGTGCCGAACATCAAGCGCACCGGCGACGAGATCGGCGTGATGCTGGCGATCTCGCTGCACGCCGTGCGCGACGAACTGCGCGACGAACTGGTGCCGCTGAACCGCAAGTACCCGCTGAAGGAATTGCTGCAGGCCTGCCGCGACTACCCGGGCGCGTCCAACGCCCGCCGCATCACCTTCGAATATGTGATGCTGAAGGGCGTCAACGACTCGCTCGACGATGCGCGCCGCTTGGTGCAGCTGCTCAAGGGCATTCCGGCCAAGATCAATCTGATCCCGTTCAATCCGTGGCCCGGCTCGAAATACGAGTGCTCGGACTGGGACCAGATCGAGAAGTTCTCGGAGTACATCTTCAACGCCGGCTACTCGTCGCCGGTGCGCACCCCGCGCGGCCGCGACATTCTGGCCGCCTGCGGCCAGCTCAAATCCGAGACAGAAAAGCTGTCGGTACGCGAACGCAACGCGCTGCGCGCGATGGCGATGACGGACTGATCCATGCTGCCCGCCGACGAGATCAAGGGCGTGCTCGCCTTCCTGCGGGAAGCCGAGCGGCTCAAAAGCGTGATCCGCAGCGGGTACACGTCCACCGGCCGCCCCGAAAGCACCGCCGAACACACTTGGCGTCTGTGCCTGATGGCGATGCTGCTCGCCGACGGGCTCGGCGATATCAATGTGGCGCGCCTGTTGAAGATCTGCATCGTCCACGACCTCGGTGAAGCCCTGCACGGCGACGTGCCGGCGGTCGCACAAGTGGAGGGCGACGACAGAGCCGCACGGGAGCGCGCCGATAT
>NZ_QTKI01000654.1:0-1631 GCF_010820945.1 Rhodopseudomonas sp. BR0C11 | reverse complement strand
GGCCGGCACTGGGGCGGCTTCCGCACCGCCTACAAGCTGTGAGCGGATCGGCTGCTAACCAGAAAGCCGGTAGCGACCGCTGATCACCGGGTCGCCCTCAGTGGCGACAACCCCGCGCATCACCAGATCTTCCAGATGCGCGAGCACCGAGTAACCGGCGGCGCTGACGAGCCGCGGGTCGATGCCGATATAGATCGCCCGCACCATGCTGGGGATATCGGTCTCGCCCTTGCCGAGGCGATGCAGGATCGAAGCTTCCCGCGCCAGCCTGTGCCGCTTCAGGAACCGCGAGTAACGCGGGCCCCCGGGAATCTCGGCGCCGTGACCGGAGAGATAGAGCTGCTCATCGCGGCCGATCAGCCGGTCCAGCGACGCCATGTAGTCCGGCATCGAGCCGTCCGGCGGCGCCACGATCGTAGTCGACCAGCCCATGATGTGATCGCCGACGAACAGCGCATCACCCTCGCGCCAGGCGAACGCCATGTGGTTGGCGGTGTGACCAGGCGTCGCCACCGACTCGATGGTCCAACCGTCGCCTTCGATCATGTCGCCGTCGCGGATTTCGACGTCCGGCTTGAAGTTGCGGTCGGCGCCGGACTCGGTCGACACCGTCTCGCTCTCGAAATACGGCCGCGACGCCCGATGCGGCCCTTCGGCATAGACGGTGGCGCCGGTCGCCTGCTTGATCAGCGGTGTGCCCGGCGAATGGTCCTTGTGGGTGTGGGTGACCAGGATGTGCGTGACGGTCTCGCCTTTGACGGCGTCCAGCAGCGCATTGGCATGAGCCTCGTCCGCAGGACCTGGATCGATGATCGCGACCTTGCCGCGACCGACGATGTAGCTGACGGTGCCGGTGAAAGTGAACGGCGACGGGTTGTTGCACAACACGCGGCGCAGGCCGGGACGGATTTCCTCGACGATGCCCGGCTGCAATCCGAACTCGCGATTGAACGGAACGTCATCCTCGGGGCGATTGTCGTCGCTCATGGCGTTTCCAACCAAATTTGATTGTTATTGGTTCTTACCAACTCACCCGGAAAGTCATCCCCCGCGGATGCGGGGGATCCAGTACTCACCGCCATCGCCTATAGCGAACGCTCTGGGATACTGGGTCGCCCGCCTACGTGGGCGATGACGGCAGAGCGGGAAACAGTGGGCGCGGACGTACGCCCCGCCTTACGCGAACGCCTGCAGCCCAGTGATCGCGCGGCCGAGGATCAGGGCATGCACGTCGTGCGTGCCCTCGTAGGTGTTCACCGTCTCGAGGTTCTGCGCGTGGCGCATCACGTGATACTCGATCTGGATGCCGTTGCCGCCGTGCATGTCGCGGGCCATGCGGGCGATGTCCAGCGCCTTGCCGCAGTTGTTGCGCTTGACGATCGAGATCATCTCCGGCGCCATCTTGCCCTCGTCCATCAACCGGCCGACGCGCAAGCTGGCCTGTAGGCCGAGGGTGATCTCGGTCTCCATGTCAGCGAGTTTCTTCTGCACCAGCTGGGTCGCAGCCAGCGGACGATTGAACTGCTTACGGTCGAGCGTGTACTGCCGGGCGCGGTGGAAGCAGTCTTCCGCGGCACCCATCGCGCCCCACGAGCTGCCGTAGCGCGCGCGATTGAGGCAGCCGAACGGAC
>NZ_QTKI01000653.1:0-1634 GCF_010820945.1 Rhodopseudomonas sp. BR0C11 | reverse complement strand
GTGACGTATGTCGATCGCACCCAGCTCGGCAAACGCCCGCCGCTGTCGCCGCCGTCGCGCGAAGCCGCCGGCACCACAATGGCGATCGATCCGGCGACCCGCGCCAATCTGGAACTCACCCGCACGCTCGCCGGCGAGCGCCGCGGCTCGCTGCTCGACGCGATCGACTGCACCGTCACGGCCGCAGGCTCGCGCCTGCTCGCGCAGCGTCTCGCCGCGCCGATGACCGATGCGGCGGCCATCGCAAGGCGGCTCGACGCGGTCGAAGCCTTCACGGCGGATTCGGGACTGCGCGAACAGATCCGCAGCTCGCTGCGTGCGGCGCCCGACATGGCGCGTGCGCTGGCGCGGCTGTCGCTCGGCCGCGGTGGCCCCCGCGACCTGGCGAACTTGCGCGATGGCATCCGCGCCGCCGACGAGGTGCTGGCGCAGCTCGGCCAGCTCGCCACGCCGCCGCAGGAGATCGCGAGTGCGATGGCGGCGCTGCAGCGCCCCTCACGCGGCCTGTGCGCCGAGCTCGGCCGTGCGCTCGCCGACGATCTGCCGCTGCTCAAACGCGACGGCGGCTTCGTGCGCGAAGGCTACGAGCCAGCGCTCGACGAGACCCGCAAGCTGCGCGACGCCTCGCGGCTGGTGGTGGCCTCGATGCAGGCGCGCTACGCCGACGACACCGGCATCAAGGCGCTGAAGATCCGGCACAACAACGTGCTCGGCTACTTCGTCGAAGTCTCGGCGCAGCACGGCGACAAGCTGATGGCGGCACCGCTGAACGCCACCTTCATCCATCGCCAGACGCTGGCCGGCCAGGTGCGGTTCACCACCGCCGAACTCGGCGAGATCGAAGCCAAGATCGCCAATGCGGGCGATCGCGCACTCGGGCTCGAGCTGGAAATCTTCGACCGCCTCGCGGCGATGATCGATGCCGCCGGCGAAGACCTGCGCGCCGCCGCGCACGCCTTCGCACTGCTCGATGTCGCCACCGCGCTCGCCAAGCTCGCCAGCGACGACAACTACGTCCGACCGGAGGTCGACGAGTCGCTCAGCTTTGCGATCGAAGGCGGCCGGCATCCGGTGGTCGAGCAGGCGCTGAAAAAGGCCGGCGAGCCGTTCATCGCCAATGCGTGCGATTTGTCGCCCGGCCCGGCGCAGACCAGCGGTCAGATCTGGCTGCTGACCGGTCCGAACATGGCCGGTAAGTCGACCTTCCTGCGCCAGAACGCGCTGATCGCACTGCTCGCCCAGGTCGGCAGCTTCGTGCCGGCGAGCCGGGCGCGGATCGGCATCGTCGACCGGCTGTTCTCGCGCGTCGGCGCCGCCGACGATCTGGCCCGCGGCCGGTCGACCTTCATGGTCGAAATGGTCGAGACCGCCGCGATCCTGAACCAGGCGTCCGAGCGGGCGCTGGTGATCCTCGACGAGATCGGCCGCGGCACCGCGACGTTCGACGGCCTGTCGATCGCCTGGGCGGCGATCGAGCATCTGCACGAACAAAACAGATGCCGTTCGCTGTTTGCCACGCACTACCATGAGCTGACCGCGCTGTCGGCCAAGCTGCCGCGGTTGTTCAACGCCACGGTGCGGGTCAAGGAATGGCGCGGCGAAGTGGTGTTCCTGCACGAGGTGCTGCCGGGCCC
>NZ_QTKI01000652.1:0-1636 GCF_010820945.1 Rhodopseudomonas sp. BR0C11 | reverse complement strand
GTGCTGGCCGAGGTGATGCGCGCGGTCAGCAACACGGTGATGCTGGCGATCGCGGCGGCGATCATCGGGTTCTCGTTCGGCCTGCTGTTCGGCCTGATCGCCGGTTACTTCCGCGATACCTGGATCGACAAGCTGGCCACCGGCATCGCCATCGCCGGCGTCTCGGTGCCGCATTACTGGCTCGGCATGGTGCTGGTGATCGTGTTCTCGGTGCAGCTCAACTGGCTGCCCGCGGTCGGCGCCGGCCCCGGCGGCTCCGGGCAATGGGCGTGGGACTGGGCGCATCTGCGCTATCTGATCCTGCCGGCGATCACCACCTCCGTCATTCCGATGGGCATCGTCACCCGTACGGTGCGAGCACTGACCGGCGATATCCTGTCGCAGGATTTCGTCGAGGCGCTGCGCGCCAAGGGCCTGCGCGAAACCGGCGTGTTCGGCCACGTCATCAAGAACGCGGCCCCGACCGCGCTCGCCGTGATGGGCCTTCAGTTGGGTTACATGCTCGGCGGCTCGATCCTGGTCGAGACGGTGTTCTCGTGGCCGGGCTCCGGCCTGCTGCTCAACTCCGCGATCTTCCAGCGCGACCTGCCGCTGCTACAGGGCACGATCCTGGTGCTGGCGCTGTTCTTCGTGCTGCTCAATCTCTCGGTCGACATCGCGCAGGCGCTGATCGATCCGCGGATCAAGCGGGCCTGATGTCATGGGAGCACCGACGATGAGTTTGACCGCTTCCGACGCCGCACCGCAGACAGCCCCCGCCGGCAAAGCCCGCGGCTATTGGGCCAATGTCGGCCGCCGCCTGATCCGCGACAAGATCGCGCTCGCCTGCGGCATCATCCTGTTGCTGATCGTGCTCGCCGCGGTGCTGGCGCCGTGGCTGCATCTCGCTGATCCTTATCAGGGCTCGATGATCCGGCGGCTGAAGCCGATCGGCACCGCCAACTATCCGCTCGGCACCGACGAGCTCGGCCGCGACATGCTGGCCCGGCTGGTCTATGGCGGCCGGCTGTCGCTGTTCATCGGCGTTCTACCGGTGATCTTCGCGTTTCTGATCGGCACCTCGCTGGGCCTCGTTGCCGGCTATGTCGGCGGCAAGGTCAACACCGCGATCATGCGCACCATCGACGTGTTCTACGCCTTCCCGTCGGTGCTGCTGGCGATCGCGATCTCCGGTGCGCTCGGCGCCGGCATCACCAACTCGATCGTATCGCTGACCGTGGTGTTCGTGCCGCAGATCACCCGCGTCGCCGAGAGCGTCACCACCAGCGTCCGCAACATGGACTTCGTCGAAGCCGCACGCGCATCCGGCGCCGGCGCCTTCACCATCATGCGGGTGCACATGCTCGGCAACGTGCTCGGCCCGATCTTCGTTTACGCCACCGGCCTGATCTCGGTGTCGATGATCCTCGCTGCCGGCCTGTCGTTCCTCGGCCTCGGCACCAAGCCGCCGGAACCGGAATGGGGCCTGATGCTGAACACGCTGCGCACCGCGATCTACGTCAATCCCTGGGTGGCGGCGCTGCCCGGCGTGATGATCTTCGCGGTGTCGATCTGCTTCAACCTGCTGAGCGACTCGATGCGCAGCGCCATGGACATCAGGAACTGACGCGATGAGCAAAGCTGTCTCCGCAATCGC
>NZ_QTKI01000651.1:0-1637 GCF_010820945.1 Rhodopseudomonas sp. BR0C11 | reverse complement strand
CCCCTAAGCCGAGGCATCAGGAGACGCTTTCGATGTCGCTTACGCCCGCCGTTCCGCTCGCCTCGCCGCTGCTCAACCCGCGTGCCCTCCAGATCGTGCTGTTCTGCGCGCTGTGGAGCTTCGCCTTCGTGGCCGGCAAAGTCGGCGTCTCCGATTGCCCGCCGCTGATCCTGCTGGCACTGGTGTTTACCCTGTCGACGCTCGGCCTGATGCTGATCCCCGGGATCGATGCCGATGGACACCCGTGGCGGATGACGCTGTTCGAGGCGTTCTACTTCGTCACCTATACGGCGACGACGATCGGCTTCGGCGAGCTGCCCCATCCGTTCACCGACCAGCAGCGCGGCTTCGTCACCATCATCATCTATCTGTCGGTGATCGGCTGGGCGTGGCTGCTCGGTTCGCTGCTCAGCTTGGTTCAGGAGAAGGCGTTTCAACAGGCGCTGGTCGACCGCCGGTTTCGCCGCGCGGTCGAGAAGCTCGATCAGCCGTTCTATCTGGTGTGCGGGCTCGGCGACACCGGCATGACCGTGGTGCACGCGCTGCGACAGCCCGGCCGCCGGCTCGGTGCAGCAGCTCGAGATCGAGGGGCTGAACGGCAAAGCTCCGGCGCTGGTCGCCGACGCCCGCTCGCCCGAAATCCTGACCGCCGCCGGCCTGATGAAGCCCGAATGCAACGGCGGGCTGACGCTGTGCAACGACGACGAGGTCAACCTCGCGGTCGCGATCGCGGCGTCGATCCTGCGGCCAGGCCTGCCGGTGATCGGCCGCGCCGATACACAAGCGACCGCGGCGTCGATGTGTTCGCTCGGCACGCACCGGGTGATCAATCCGTTCCGCGAATTCGCCGAACACCTGACGCTGGCGATGCGGGCGCCGGACGTCTATCGGCTGATCGCCTGGCTGACCAGCGCACCCGGCGCCTATCTGTTTCCGAGCGCACCGGCGCGGATGCCGGCGGCGCCGGGCCATTGGATCGTCTGCGGCTACGGCCGGTTCGGCCGCGAAGTCGTCGCCGCCGTGCAGCGCGGCGGCTTCACCGCGGCGGTGATCGACCCGGTCGGCTCACGGGTCGATGGTCATCACGCCGTCCACGGCCGCGGCGCCGATGTTGCGGCGCTGCACGAGGCCGGCATCGGCCATGCGTCAGGTATCGTCGCGGGCACCGACGATGACGCCGAGAATCTGGCGATCGCGCTGGCGGCACGGCGGCTGAAGCCCGAGATCTTCGTGATCGCAAGGCAGAACCAGCGCTCCAGCCGGATGCTGTTCGCCAAGCTCGGCGCCGACATCACCATGGTGCCGAGCGAGATCATCGCCAATCAGTGTCTGGCCGCGCTGCGCACGCCGCTCTTGGCGGACTTCCTCGAAGCCGCACGCCACCAGGATGCGTTCTGGGCGTTCACGCTGTCGGAGCGGCTGCGCGCCGCGCTCGGCAACGACACGCCGCAGTTCTGGAGCACGGTGCTCGACACCGACCACGCACCGAACCTCGTCGGCAGCGACGGTGCGCTGAAGCAGCCGCTGACCGTGGCCGGACTTTGCGTCGATCCGGAGCACCACGACGCCGCGCACCCGCTGCGGCGGCGTGCGATCGTGCTGCGGCTGATCCGAGGCGACAGCCCGATCGAGACCCC
>NZ_QTKI01000650.1:0-1639 GCF_010820945.1 Rhodopseudomonas sp. BR0C11 | reverse complement strand
CCAGTGTACCGCCCCAGCGCGAGGCGGTCGGCAGCGCCAGCAGCGTATAGCGCTGGACAATCCCGTCGCGGACGCAATGCGCGGTGCCGAGATGCGGACGCTTGTTCTGCAGCGCGCCCGAAGCCGCCTGCGCCAGCGCGGTGCCGCAGTCCGGCGACAGCGCGTCGAGCGGAATGTCCCAGCGCTCGTCGCCGAGCCATTGCTGCGCATACCGGCCGGTGCGCGACACCTCCGGCGTTTCGCCGTCGATCTCCAGCAGCACCAGATGATCGGCAAGCCGCCCCAGGCTCCCCAACATCACCTCTTCGTAGCTCGGCAGCGACTGTCCCGGCTGAATCGCGGCGTACCACTTGCGCTGCAGGACGGTTAGGTCGGCAGCAAGCTGACTGGTCGAATTTTCGGAAACTTGTGTGACGGCAGCCGACACGAGAAGCGCCCCGCGGATGAGAACTGCGGTGCAGTCGAACTATTCCCGATTAAGACGATGTAAACGCAGCCGCCGACAAGGCGCAAAGGCTTGAATATGAAGGTTTTAAGTCGCCCGATGGTTATTTCGCATTCACCATTGTGACAGTCCGCACACGGCCGCCGCGAATGACGAAATCCATCACTTTACGCGTGCATCCGGCGCGCGATATCAGCGCGCCAGAACTTCGACTTCGCCGTCGACGCCGTTGACGACGTTGAAGCCGCGCTCGAACACCTTGCCTTCGTTCTTGGCGATGGCGCGGTACTCGCCTTCGGACAGCACGACGCGCGGGAAGGCGCCGATCGACTCCTTGATGACGTCGCCGCCCGGCGTCAGGACCGACCAGGAGGTATTGGCGAGCGCTTCGCCGCCCTTCTCGCTGACCAGCTTCAAGGTGATCACCGCAGCGCGATGCGTGATGGTGACATCGGTGAGCTTGCCGGCCTGGACGCGGATGTCGGAGCGCACCACCGAGTTGGCGTCGCCGTAATTGGAGACGATGTAATAGGTGCCCTCCGGCACCAGCGCGACGTCACCGGCCGCAACGCTCGGCAGCAGCGGCGCGCGCTGCGCGTTGTCGAACTGGCTGCCCTTGTAGATCGTGAACGAAATCTGGTTGGAGGGAATACGCGAACTGCCGACCTTGCCTTCGATGCGCAGGCCGCCGGCGGGCAACACGAAGTTCTCGCGCTCGGCGTCGGACTTCACGGTCACCGGCCGCACTGCGCTGACCAGACCCAGCGCCACATGCACCACGTAGTTGCCGGGCGGCAGTGGAATGTTCGGCGTCGCGCCGTGATCCTCACGGATCAGTTTGATCGCGCCGCCTTCGTCCGGCTTGTCGGAGTACACCCGCCACACCAGGCCGCTGTTGATCACCGGCTGGTCTTTGCCGTAGCGCGCGGCCAGTGCCAGCATCCCCTGCGGCGGAGCCGGCGCAGCGGCCGGCGGCAATGGCGACATCGGCGGCGGCGTCACCGCGGCGACGGGCGGCTGCGTCAGTGCGCCGGGAAGATTCGGGGCCGCCGCGGGACCGGACTGCGGCGCCAGACTGATCGCTCCGCCGGCCGGCGGCTCCGGCACCGAAGCCGGCGGCACCGGCGGCGGCCGATCGCTGAACAATTGCGCAGCAGCGGGCTGGGTGAGCGCAAGCGCACATACCGCAACCAG
>NZ_QTKI01000649.1:0-1640 GCF_010820945.1 Rhodopseudomonas sp. BR0C11 | reverse complement strand
CATTCGGGTCGGTTTGGCGCCAAATAGGGACCGGGAGATTGGCGGTGGACGAGCCTCTCGCCAACCGGGTCAGGTCCGGAAGGAAGCAGCCCTAACGAGGTCTGGATCGGGTCGCTCGTCAGTCTCCTACCTCATTTTTCGGCCGTGCTGCCCTGGCATTCGGGGCGCCACGGCCGGACGAAGGTGGATCAGGACCGGCGGATGCCGGTCCGGTGTAAGGGGTGTTCCGGGCCAGCCGCATGATCCTGCCCCGTCGCGACCGCCCCGCTCCCTTCCGCAATCCGGCCCCACCAACGCAGCATTGCGGACCGACCGATGAGTGACTCTGGCCTTTCCGCGACGCCGTCCGCTGCTCCCGAGCAGCCGGGCAGCGCGAGCGCGCCGGCCGGCGCCTATCGGGTGCTGGCGCGGAAATATCGTCCCAACAGCTTCGATGATCTGATCGGCCAGGAAGCGGTGGTCCGCACCGTTTCCAACGCGTTCGATACGGGGCGGATTCCGCAGGCCTGGATTCTCACCGGCGTCCGCGGCGTCGGCAAGACCACCACCGCGCGTATCCTCGCCCGGGCGCTGAACTATGAGTTGCCGGACGGTTCGGTGAAGGGACCGACCATCCACATGCCGGTGCACGGCGTGCACTGTAAGGCGATCATGGAAAGCCGGCACATGGATGTGCTGGAGATGGACGCCGCCTCGCACACCGGCGTGGACGATGTCCGTCAGATCAACGACAGCGTGCGCTATGCGCCGGCGAGCGCGCGCTACAAAGTCTACATCATTGACGAAGTCCACATGCTGTCGACGGCGGCGTTCAACGCCTTCCTGAAGACGCTGGAGGAGCCGCCGGAGCACGCCAAATTCGTGTTCGCCACCACCGAGATCCGCAAGGTGCCGGTGACGGTGTTGTCGCGCTGCCAGCGCTTCGACCTGCGCCGGGTCGAAGCCGACGTGCTGATGAATCACCTGTCGAACATCGCCCAGAAGGAAGGCGTCGAGGTCGAGCCGGAAGCGCTCGGCATCATCGCCCGTGCGGCCGAAGGTTCGGTGCGCGATTCGCTGTCGCTGTTCGACCAGGCGATTGCGCACGCGGCCGGCCTGGTGCGCGCCGACGCGGTGCGGCAGATGCTCGGCCTCGCCGACCGCACCCGCGTGATCGAACTGTTCGATGCGCTGGCGCGCGGGGATATCGCCGCCGCGTTCGCCGAATTCCGCGACCAGTACGACACGGGCGCTGACCCGGTGGTGGTGCTTTCCGATCTCGCCGAGTTCGTCAATTTCGTCACCCGCGTGAAGATCGTGCCGGCGATCGCCGACAATGTCGCGTTCGGCGAGAGCGAGCGGGTGCGCGGGCGGGAGTTCGCCACCAAGCTGTCGATGCGGGTGCTGTCGCGGATGTGGCAGATGCTGCTCAAGGGCATTGCCGAGGTGCAGGGCGCGACCCGCCCGGCCGCGGCGGCCGAGATGGTGCTGGTGCGGATCGCCTATGCGGCCGATCTGCCGACGCCCGATGAAGCATTGCGGATGCTGGAGCACAGCGGTGGCGGTGATGCGCCGGCGATCTCCGGCGGTGGTGGCAGCGGCGGTCGCGGCGGTGCGTCCGCTGCGCTGACGTCGGCCCCAGCTCTGTCCGCTCCCAGCAC
>NZ_QTKI01000065.1:0-16819 GCF_010820945.1 Rhodopseudomonas sp. BR0C11 | reverse complement strand
GCGATGGCGCAATTGTCCGCGACCCTTGGCGTGGCGCCGGACGATAGCTGCGAAGCGGCCGATCGCGACATCGTCGACGGCCCGAACCTGCCGCGATCGGAATGGGCTGCGGTTGCTGCGACCTTCGAAGGCGGCAGCGCCAACGATCAGGCGCAGGGCAGGCGGTTGCGTGCCGCGCTGGCGCTGGCCGATGCGGCGCAGATCGAGGCCTATCTCCAGGTGTTCTTCACCAAGGATAGCGGCCTGCGCAAAAGCCTTATCACCAAGAAACTCGGTGACGGCGCGCCCGGCCTCGCCGAAAGGCTGCAGCGCGAAGGCGCGCGACTTGCCGGGCTGCTCGAACGGCGCCGCGCATTGGCGTTGCGCGAACGCACGCGAGCGCTGCTGGTGATCGCCGCGCAGGTCGCGGGCAACATCGCGCGCGAGAAGCGCGAACGAGGTCTGCTCGATTACGACGACCTGATCGACAAGACGCTGGCGATGCTCGACAGCGGTGCGGCCGGGTGGGTGCATTTCAAGCTCGACCGCGGTGTCGATCACGTGCTGATCGACGAAGCGCAGGATACGTCGCCGAAGCAATGGAAGATCGTCGCCCGGCTGATCGACGAATTCACCTCCGGGGAGGGCGCCCGCGACGGCGTCCGGCGCACCATCTTCGCGGTCGGCGACGAGAAGCAGTCGATCTTCTCGTTCCAGGGGGCGGTGCCGAAGGAGTTCGCCGAGTGGCGTGACCTGCTGCAGCGGCGGTTCACCGGCGCCGGCCTGACCTTCGAGAAGGTTTCGTTCAATTACTCGTTCCGCTCCGGCGCCGCGATCCTGCAATCGGTCGATCACGTATTTCGTGACCCGGCGATCTATCGCAGCATCCACGCCGACTCGACCTACCCGCTGCATCAATCGCTCGCCGATGCCGGGCCGAGCCTGATCGATCTGTGGCCGCTCGAAGTGCCGGACGATCGTCAGCAGATCGAAGGCTGGCAGGCGCCGTTCGACGCGGTGTCCGAAACCAGTCCCGAGGTCCGGCTTGCCGACAAGGTGCGGGCTGAGATCGGTGCGCTGATCGCGCGCGGCACCCTGACCGGGCCGCTCGGCAATCGCCGGCCGCTGAGCTATGGCGACGTGCTGATCCTGGTGCGGCGGCGCGGGTCGGCGTTCGACGCGGTGATCCAGGCGCTGAAGCGCGGCGGCATTCCGGTCGCGGGCGCCGACCGGCTGAAGCTGACCGAGCACATCGCAATCATCGACCTGATGAACCTCGCCGATGCGCTGCTGCTGCCGCAGGATGATCTGGCGCTCGCAGTGGCGCTGAAGAGCCCGCTGTTTGGGCTCGATGACGACGACCTTTTCAAGCTGGCCTGGCAGCGCAAGGGCTCGCTCCGTGCCGCGCTCGCCGATCATGCTGCGGGCGATCAGAAATTTGCGGCCGTGCAGCGACGGCTGGAGAGCTACGCGCCGCGGGCGCAGGCCGAAACACCGTTCGGATTCTACGCCTGGCTACTCGGCGGCGATGGCGCCGATAGCGGCCGCGCCCGAATCCTGCGCCGGCTCGGGCCGGAGGCCAACGATGCGCTCGACGAGTTTCTCGAACTGGCGCTGAGCTTCGAGCAGAAGCGCGCGCCGTCGCTGCAAGGCTTCATGGCGTGGCTGCGCGAGGCCGACACCGAGATCAAACGCGACATGGAAATCTCCCGCGACGAAGTCCGGGTGATGACGGTGCACGGCGCCAAGGGGTTGGAAGCGCCGGTGGTATTCCTGATCGACACCACCTCGTCGCCCGCCGACACTCAGCGGCTTAACCTGATCCGGCTGCCGGGCGGCAACGCCGCGCCGGGCTCGGTCGCCGCGATGGTGTGGGCGGGCCGCAAGGCTGATGATCCGAGCGTCGTCGAGCAGGCCCGCAGCGCGATGATCGAGGAGACCGAGGACGAGTATCGCCGGCTGCTCTACGTCGCGATGACCCGCGCGGCCGACCGGCTGATCGTCGGCGGCTGCATGCCGGGCAACCGCAACGAGGTGCGGCCGCACTCCTGGTACGACCTGATCACCAAGGGGCTGGAATCGTCTGGGCTGGTGATGCAGCCGGTCCCGCCCGACGGCGTGATCAAGCGCTATTGCCGGCCGGAGGATGTGATTGAGGAAACCGGCCAGGCGGCGCCGAGCCACGAGACCGCGGTACCGTCCCTGCCGGACTGGCTGCGCCGGCCGTCGCCCGGCCTGCCGTCCCCCGAACAGGTGTTGCGGCCCTCGGATGCCGACGATGATGATCGGCGCCGGCTGCGGCCAGGGGAGTCCGACGCCGGCCGCAGCCGCGCGCTGCAGCGCGGCACCTTGGTGCACCGGCTGCTGCAATCGCTGCCGGAGATCGCCGCTGCCGATCGCCCTGGGGCGGGAGCCCGGTTTCTCAGCCGCAACGCGGCGGACTGGAGCGAGGAGGAGCGCGGCGCGCTTGCCGCCCAGGTGCTCGGGCTGATTGCCGATGCGAGGTTTGCGGCGGTGTTCGGTCCAGGCAGCCGCGCCGAGGTGCCGATTGTCGGCCGGCTGCAGCGGCGGGGTGGGCCGGTGCTGGTCTCCGGCCAGATCGACCGCCTGGTGGTGACCGAAACCGAGGTCCTGATCGTCGATTACAAGACCAACCACGCGCCGCCGCGGGTCGAGGCCGAGGCGCCGCGCAGTTACGTCCGCCAGCTCGCCCGCTACCGGGCGGTGCTCGGCGCGATCTATCCACAGCGCACCGTCCGGGCCGCTCTGCTCTGGACCGAAGCCGCTGAAATCATGGAGATTTCGGCCTCTGCGCTGGACGCGGAGCAGGCCGATCTGACGGTGCCGTGAGCCGTGCTTGACCGCACCGCGGCGCGTTCCTACGTTCACCCGTCATCACGGCGCGATTCCCGCCGCCGCTCTTCATCCGGTTTCACGAGGTATCCTATGGCCGTTGGTAAGGTGTCAGACGCCGATTTCGAAAACGAGGTTCTCAACGCCCAGGGGCCTGTGGTGGTGGACTTCTGGGCCGAGTGGTGTGGCCCGTGCCGCATGATCGCGCCGGCGCTCGACGAAATCGCCGGGGCGATGGGCGACAAGGTCAAGATCGTGAAGCTCAACGTCGACGAGAGCCCGGTCACCGCCTCGAAGTACGGCGTGATGTCGATCCCGACCCTGATGATCTTCAAGGGCGGCGAGATGGCCTCGCGCCAGGTCGGCGCCGCGCCGAAGGCCAAGCTGCAGCAGTGGATCAGCGCAGCAGTCTGAACTCAGGCGCGCCACGAACGTTCTGAAACGGCCGGCATCCCGCCGGCCGTTTTGCGTTTCGGCCTCTCGTCATTGCGAGGAGCGAAGCGACGAAGCAATCCAGCCCCGTGCTCGGCGCACTGGATTGCTTCGCTACGCTCGCAATGACGGGATGGGGCGATTAGCAACCAGTGGGTTCGTATCGTGGCTGAGCGGAAATCATCCATCACCAAGACCTGCGCCGCACCGATCGAGCCGATGGAGGCGCGGTCGGTCGATGCGATTCCGAGCGGACCGCAATGGCAGTACGAGCCGAAATGGGACGGTTTCCGCTGCCTGATGGTACGGAGCGGCGATGCTGTCGCGCTGTGGTCGAAATCGGGGGAAGACCTCACCCGCTACTTCCCCGAATTAGTTGCGGCGGCGCTGCAGCTGAAGGCCGAGCGCTTCGTGCTCGACGGCGGGATCGTCGTGCCGCAGGGGCGGAGGTTTTCGTTCGATGCGCTGCTGCAGCGGATTCACCCTGCCGCGAGCCGCGTGAAAAAGCTCTCGGTCGAGACGCCGGCGCTGCTGCTGGTGTTCGATCTGTTAGTGAGCCCGGGCGACGATGCGCTGGCGGCGCAGCCGCTGACGCAGCGGCGCAAGGCGCTCGAAGTCTTTGCGAAAGCGCAGTTCAAGGGCCATCCGACGTTCCGGCTGTCGCCGGCCACGACCAGTACCAAGCAGGCCGCGAAGTGGCTGGCACAGGCCGGCGGCGGCTCCGACGGCGTGATCGCCAAGCGGCGCGACCTCGCTTACCAGTCCGGCAATCGCGACGGCATGCAGAAGATCAAGAAATTCCGCAGCGCCGATTGCGTGGTCGGCGGCTTCCGCTACGCCAGCGCGCCGCTTAATGGCCGCAAGGTGGTCGGCTCGCTGTTGCTCGGTCTCTATGACAAAGCCGGCCTGCTGCATCACGTCGGCTTCACCTCGGCGCTGAAGCGGACCGAGAAACCGTCGCTGACCGACAAGCTCGAAGAGCTGCCCGGCGAGGGCTTCACCGGCAATGCGCCGGGCGGACCGAGCCGGTGGTCGACGGCGCGCTCGGCTGAGTGGCAGCCGCTTGCTCCGAAGCTGGTTGTGGAGGTCTGCTACGATCATTTCAGCGGCGAACGCTTTCGCCACGGCACTAGCCTGTTGCGCTGGCGCCCCGACAAGGCGCCGCGGCAATGCACGATGGGTCAGCTCGCACAGAAGCAGGTCGATCCGATCAAGCTGCTGGCGTGAGCCGAACGATTAGTTCGGCGGTGTGCCGTTGAGGCTCAGCACATGACCGGCGAGATACAATGATCCGGTGATCAGGATCCGCGGCGGGAGTTCATAGGCCAGCGACGCAATGCGCCGCAGCGCGGCCGGCACGTCGTCGGCCAGTTCGACCCGCAGGCCGAGCGCGCGGCCGGCGTCGGCGAGGCGCTCTGGCGGCATTGCGCCGTCGCGGTTCGGAATCGACACCACGATCAGGTGCCGCGTCAGCCCGGTGAAGTTGGCGAGAAACGCCGCTGCGTCCTTGTTCGCCATCATCCCGGCGATCAGCACCAGCGGCCGCGACACGCGCTCTTCGAGATCGCCGAGCGCCGCGGCGGCGACGCGTCCGCCGTCGGCATTATGGCCACCGTCGAGCCACAGCTCGCAGCCAGCTGGTGCGTCGTCGAGCAGTTTGCCGGACGTGATCCGCTGCATCCGCGCCGGCCAGTCGGCCGCCAGCAGCCCGGCTTGGTAGGCGTCTTGCGGAATCGTGAAATGAGATTGCGCGCGTAGCGTCGCGATCGCGAGGCCGGCATTGTCGATCTGATGCCGGCCGAACAGTTTGGGCGCGGTGAGATCGAGCAGGCCGCGCTCGTCCTGATAGGCGAGCCGGCCATGTTCGAGCTGGACGTGCCATTGCTGGCCGCAGGCGAACAGCGGAGCGCGCAACCGTTTGGCGTCGCGTTCGATCACCTCCATCGCTTCGTCGCGCTGCTCGGCGACGATCACCGGTGCGCCGCGCCGCAGGATGCCGGCCTTCTCGGCGGCGATGCCGGCGATGGTCGGGCCGAGAAATTCGGTGTGATCGATGCCGATCGGCGTCAGCACGCAGGCGAGCGGATGTTCGATCACATTGGTGGCGTCGAGCCGGCCGCCGAGCCCGACTTCGAGCAGGGTGACATCGGCCGGCTGCTGGGCGAACAGCCACAAGGCCGCGGCGGTCTCGATCTCGAACAGCGTGATCGGCGCGCCGGCATTGACGCGTTCGCAATGCGCCAGCGCGGCGATCAGCTCGTCATCGTGGACCAGCCGGCCGGCGATCCGGGTGGTCTCGTTGACGCGGACCAGATGCGGTGAGGTGTAGGCGTGGACCTTGAGGCCGGCAGCTTCCAGGATCGCGCGTAGGAATGCGACGGTCGAGCCTTTGCCGTTGGTGCCGGCGACATGGATCACCGGCGGGAGCTGACGTTCGGGATGGCCGAGCGCGGCGAGCAGCCGCTCGATCCGGCCGAGCGTGAGATCGATTGCGACCGGATGCAGCCGCGCCAGGCGCGCGCGCAATTCGCCGAGCGAAGCCGGCGGCGCGGTGCCTTCGCTCACGCCTGCGGCGCGGCCGGCTGGGCCGGCGTCTCGGTCGGTGCCGGAGCGGCGGGCTGCTCGGTGGCAGTGGTCTCCGGCTCGGCCTTGGTGGCGGCTTCGGCCGGAGCCTCGACCGCGGTGGTGACGGTCAGGGCCGGCGACTTGGTCAGAAGCCGGCACAGCCGCGCCAGGGTCGGGCGCAGGTCGTGGCGATGCACCACCATGTCGACCATGCCGTGGTCTTTGAGATATTCGGCGCGTTGGAAGCCGTCGGGCAGCTTCTCGCGGATGGTCTGCTCGATCACGCGGGCGCCGGCGAAGCCGATCAGCGCGCCCGGTTCGGCGATATGGATGTCGCCGAGCATCGCGTAGGAGGCGGTGACGCCGCCGGTGGTCGGATTGGTCAGCACCACGATGTAGGGCAGCTTGGCTTCGCGCAGCATCTGGACCGCAACGGTGGTGCGCGGCATCTGCATCAGCGACAGAATGCCTTCCTGCATCCGCGCGCCGCCGGAGGCCGCGAACATGATGAAGGGCGCGTGCTTTTCGACCGCGAGCTCCATGCCGCGGATGATCGCTTCGCCCGCCGCCATGCCGAGCGAACCGCCCATGAAGTCGAAGTCCTGGACGGCGACCACGACCGGGGAGGTTTCGAGCTTACCGAAGCCGACGCGCACGGCGTCATGGGCGCCGGTCTTGGTGCGGGCATCCTTGATCCGGTCGGCGTATTTGCGCTCGTCGCGGAATTTCAGCGGATCGGCCACAACTTCGGGCAGGGCGACGTCATACCAGGTCTCGTTGTCGAAGATCGACCGCAGACGCGCCAGCGCGCCCATACGCATGTGATAGTTGGAGCCGGGAATGACGAACTGGTTCTGCTCGACGTCCTTGTAGAACACGAGCTGCCCGGTATCCGGACATTTGATCCAGAGGTTCTCCGGAGTCTCGCGCCGCAGAATGTTGCGGATCTTCGGACGGACGACGTTGGTCAACCAGTTCATGACGTGCTCCGCGCGTCGCCGGACAAGGCGCCGCCTGGGTTCATGGCGTTGTCAGGATATGGCGGCGGGGCACGGCCCCGTCCAGACCACCGTCCTGCTTCGATTGCTGCTATTCCGCAGCCTGTTTCGCACCGCGAACGCCGGCCGCAAGCGAGGCGACCAGATCCGCCACCGCACCGACCGTGGCCTTGGTGGCGCGGCCTTCGGCGTCGAGGCTGGCCTTGAGCGCATCGATCAGAGCCGAACCGACCACCGCGCCGTTCGCCTGCGCGGCGATCGCTTGCGCGGCTTCCGGTGTGCGGATGCCGAAGCCGACGCAGACCGGCAGGTTGGTGTGACGCTTGATTCGCTGCACCGCGGCGCCGACCGCCGAGGCATCCGCCGAGGCCGATCCGGTGATGCCGGTGATCGAGACGTAATAGACGAAGCCCGAAGTGTTGGCGAGCACCGCCGGCAACCGCTTTTCGTCGGTGGTCGGGGTGGCGAGGCGGATGAAGTTGAGCCCCGCCTTCATGGCTGGCAGGCACAGCTCCTCGTCCTCTTCCGGCGGCAGATCGACGATGATCAGGCCGTCGACTCCGGCCGCCTTGGCATCCGCCAGGAAGGCATCGACGCCGTAGATGTAGATCGGGTTGTAGTATCCCATCAGCACCAGCGGCGTGGCGTTATCGGTGGCGCGGAAGTCGCGGACCAGCCCCAGCGTCTTCTTCAGCGTGGTGCCGGTCTTGAGGGCGCGCAGGCCGGCGGCCTGGATCGCCGGACCGTCGGCCATCGGGTCGGTGAACGGCATGCCGATCTCGATCACGTCGGCGCCTGCGGCCGGCAGTGCCTTGAGGATCTGCAGCGAGGTGTCGAGATCGGGGTCGCCCGCCATCACGAAGGTGACGAGTGCCGGGCGGCCCTGCTGCTTCAGTTCGCCGAAGCGGGTGTCGATGCGGGTGGTCATCAGAATTTGCCCCCGAGATGTTCGGCGACCGACGCGAGGTCCTTGTCGCCGCGGCCGGACATGTTGACGACCATCAGGTGATCCTTCGGCAGCTTGGGCGCGAGGTCGGCGACCTTGGCGAGCGCGTGGCTCGGCTCCAGCGCCGGGATGATGCCTTCGAGCCGGCAGCACAGCTTGAACGCGTCGAGCGCTTCGGTGTCGGTGGCGGACAGGAAGTTGACGCGGCCGACATCGTGCAGCCAGGAGTGCTCGGGGCCGACGCCCGGATAATCGAGGCCGGCGGAGATCGAATGCGCTTCCTCGATCTGGCCGTCCGCATCCATCAGCAGATAGGTGCGGTTGCCGTGCAGCACGCCCGGCTTGCCGCCGGCGATCGACGCCGCGTGCAGCTTGTCCAGACCGTGGCCGGCGGCTTCGACGCCGTAGATCGCGACGCCCGGATCGTCGAGGAACGGATGGAACAGCCCCATCGCGTTGGAGCCGCCGCCGATGCAGGCGACCAGCGAGTCGGGCAGGCGGCCTTCGGCCTGCATGATCTGCTCGCGGACTTCCTGACCGATCACCGCCTGGAAGTCGCGTACCATCATCGGATAGGGATGCGGGCCGGCGACGGTACCGATGCAGTAGAAGGTGTTGTGGACGTTGGTGACCCAGTCACGCAGCGCCTCGTTCATCGCGTCCTTCAGCGTGTTGGCGCCGGAGGTGACGGGGCGGACTTCGGCGCCGAGCGCCTTCATCCGCAGCACGTTGGGCTGCTGGCGTTCGACGTCGACCGCACCCATGAACACCACGCATTCGAGACCGAACTTGGCGCACATCGTCGCGGTGGCGACGCCGTGCATGCCGGCGCCGGTCTCGGCGATCACCCGCGGCTTGCCCATGCGCTTGGCCAGCATGATCTGGCCGAGCACGTTGTTCACCTTGTGGGCGCCGGTGTGGTTGAGGTCTTCGCGCTTGAAGTAGATCTTGGCGCCGCCGAAATGCTCGGTCAGCCGCTCGGCGAAATACAGCGCCGAGGGACGTCCGACATAGTGCTTGAGATGGCCGTCCATCTCGGCGCGGAACGCCGGATCGACCTTGGCTTCCGCGTAGGCCTTTTCGAGATCGAGGATCAGCGGCATCAGCGTCTCGGCGACGAAGCGGCCGCCATAGATGCCGAAATGCCCGCGCTCGTCGGGGCCGGACCGGAAGGAATTCGGCAAAGCTTGGTTCATGTCAGCTCTTGGGTTAGGCCGCGCGGGCGGCGCGGATGAAGTCGCGGATCAGGTCCGGGTCCTTTTCGCCGGGGGAGGTTTCAACCCCCGACGACACGTCGACGCCCTGCGCGCGCGTCACCCGCAGCGCTTCGGCGACGTTGCCGGCGTTGATCCCACCGGAGACCAGGAACGGCAGTTTGAGATTGACGCCGTCGAGCAGCTTCCAGTCGAACGTTGCACCGAGCCCGCCGGGCCGGGTGGCGTCCTTCGGCGGCCGTGCGTCGAACAAGATGCGGTCGGCCACCGCCGCGTAGTCCGGCAGCACCGAAAGATCTTCCGGGCCCGCGACCGCAATCGCCTTCATCACCGGCAGACCGTAGATGCGCTTGATCGAACGCACCCGCTCCGGGCTCTCGCTGCCGTGGAATTGCAGCCAGTTCGGCCGAAGCTGCTCGACGATGGCGTCGAGCAGGTCGTCGTCGGCATCGACGGTGAGCGCGACCTTGGCGGCGCGGCTGCGGACTTGACGGCCGAGCGCATCGGCGAAGTCGATATCGAGGTGACGCGGCGAAGCGGGAAAGAACACGAAGCCGACCATATCGGCGCCGGCTTCGACCGCTGCTTCCAGCGTGTCGGCGGTCGTCAGACCGCAGATTTTTACAATTGTGGACATGGCTGTGCGCTGAATCTGGGTTGCCGGCGCGCCAGGGCGCCGCAGAGAATGCGCAGTCTTACAACGTCGCGCGGGACTTGTCGCGCCCGGCGCCGCTGGAACCGCTCTCGAGCAGCAGGCGGCGCGGCTCGCTTTGCGCCGGCGTGGCGATGCTGGCACGCAGGCTGGCGAGCTGGTTCTGGGCTTCGATCGCTTCGGCCTGATGCCGGCGGGCGGCGCGTCGCCAGCGCCGTTGTCCGAACCAGGTGGCGATACCGCCGAGGATGACGCCGACGATGGCGGTAACGATGATCACCACGAACAGCGGCAGCCGGATGTGACCGAGCGGGTTGCTCGGGTCGAGCGGATCGAACGAGACGTCGACCATGTGGCGGTTGGCGACCGCGAACACCACGAGGATCAAACCGAGCGGGATCAGCACCAGGGCCGTCAGGAATTTCTGCATGTCATTCGCTCGCCTGGCTCGGCAATGGGGCGTCGCGCTACGCGGTATCGCTGGTTTCAGCGTCGTCGCCGCCGTCGCGGTTCAGGCGCTCACGCATTTCCTTGCCGGTCTTGAAAAACGGCACGGTCTTCTGCTCGACCGGCACATGAGCCCCGGTGCGCGGATTGCGCCCGGCGCGTGCCGGACGATGCTTCACCGAGAATGCGCCAAAGCCGCGAAGCTCGACCCGATCCCCACGCGCCAACGCTTCGACGATCTCATCGAGGATCGCGTTGACGATGTTCTCGACGTCCCGCTGGTACAGGTGCGGGTTGTGCTCGGCGATACGCTGAACGAGTTCGGATTTGATCATCGAGGATGTGGTCCGTGCGTGCGGACCGCCATTTCCGTGAAAATGCCGTGAACTGTCAAGACGCTAAATCGGACAGACGCCCCGGCGAAGGGCGTCCGATGGGCGTCATTGAACCCGCTTTCAGGGTCAAAATACCGCACGGGCTGCACGCCCCGCGGGCAGAGATCACTGACCCGCGGACGGCGCCCACAGCGCCAGCATGCCGTCGAGGCCGAGCCGTTCGACCGACTGCATCGCGCCGGTCTGTTCGACGCGGCGTGCGATCACGCCGAGGCCTGCAGCATCGAACGCGACGGAGGCTGCGGCGCGCAGGAAGGTGAGATCGCCGAATTGCGGTGAGAGCTTGTAGTCGCGCACCGGCAGACCGGATTTGACGTTCTTCGCCTTCTCCAGCCACGCGATCGCGGTCTTCTCGTCGCCGAGTTCGTCGATCAGTTTGAGCCCTACGGCCTGACGTCCAGTGAACACCCGGCCATCGGCGACGACGTTGAGCTGATCGTCGGTCATCTTGCGGCTCTGCTGCACCATGCCGCGGAACCACGCGTAAGAATCCTTCACTAGCGCCTCGATGGCGGCGCGCGCCTCCGGGCTGGTCGGCTCGAAGCCGTTGGGCGCAGCCTTCAGCGGCGACGATTTCACTTCCTCGACCTTGACCCCGACGGTCTTCAGCAGCTCGGACACGTTCGGATATTGGAACAGCACGCCGATCGAACCGACCAACGAAGTCTGCTGTGCGACGATGTGTTCGGAGGCCAGCGCGGCGATATAGCCGCCGGACGCGGCGAGCCCTTCGACCACCACGACCATCGGCTTCTTCGCCTTCAGCCGCGCCAGCGCGTCGTGCAATTCCTCGGAGCCCGCGGTGGTGCCGCCGGGCGAATTGATGTGGACGATCACGGCCGAGTAGGACGACTTGCCGAGGCGGTCGAGCGCTTCGACACGCTCGTCATTGCTGCGGATCAGACCCTCGATCTTGATGCGGGCGATCGAGCCGGTCGAGGTGAGCGCGCCGCGCCCTGCCGGCGACACCATCGCACCGACCGCCACCACGGCGACGATCGCGACCAGCACAGCCGCCACGCGCCAGAACGTCAGCTTCCTTCGCATCCGGCGGCGATCGACGATCACATCGGAATCAAGCGACACCAGCGGTTCTCCGGTCGGCGGCTATCGTTTCGGTTGTCGGATGGGATCGTTGCCGTCCCATGAGCGAAATACATCAATTACAATCCAATTTGAAGAAAACATGGTTCGTGCGGCGGCATGCCTGCACCGCTGCGACCACCGGCGCCGGTCGTCGTATGGCGGGTCACGTGCAACGAAAAAGGGCCCCGGCAATGCCGGAGCCCTTGATGTCGTGAGGTAAGCCTGAGGCTTACTTGTCGCGCTGCTTGAGCGCGGTGCCGAGAATGTCGCCCAGCGTCGCGCCCGAATCGGACGAGCCGTACTGCGCGATGGCTTCCTTCTCCTCGGCCACTTCCAGCGCCTTGATCGACACCTGGACCTTGCGGGCCTTCTTGTCGAACTGGATGACGCGGGCGTCGACCTTCTCACCGACCGCGAAGCGGTCGCTGCGCTGGTCGTTGCGGTCGCGCGCCAGTTCCGAGCGCTTGATGAAGGTGTTGAAGTCGGTGCCGACGATCTGCACGTCGATGCCGCTTTCCTTCACGTCGAGCACTTCGCAGGTCACGACAGCACCCTTCTTGACGTCGCCCGGCTCGGCGAAGGGGTCGCCTTCAAGCTGCTTGACGCCGAGCGAGATGCGCTCCTTTTCGACGTCCACGTCGAGCACCACGGCCTTGACCATGTCGCCCTTCTTGAAGTTGTCGATCACCTGCTCGCCCGGCAGCTTCCAGTCGAGGTCCGAGAGGTGGACCATGCCGTCGACGTCGCCGTCGAGACCCAGGAACAGACCGAACTCGGTCTTGTTCTTGACCTCGCCTTCGACGGTCGAACCGACCGGATGCTTCTCGACGAACACTTCCCACGGATTGCGCATCGTCTGCTTGAGACCGAGCGAGATACGGCGCTTGACCGAATCCACCTCGAGCACCTGCACTTCGACTTCCTGAGAGGTCGAAACGATCTTGCCGGGGTGCATGTTCTTCTTGGTCCACGACATCTCGGAGACGTGGATCAGGCCTTCGATGCCCGGCTCGAGCTCGACGAACGCACCGTAGTCGGTGATGTTGGTCACGCGGCCGGTGAAGCGCGCGTTCAGCGGGTACTTGGCCTCGATGCCCTGCCACGGATCGTCCAGCAGCTGCTTCATGCCGAGCGAGATGCGGTGGGTCTCGTGGTTGATCTTGATGATCTTGACCTTGACGGTCTGGCCGATGGTCAGCACCTCGGTCGGGTGATTGACCCGGCGCCAGGCGATATCGGTCACGTGCAGCAGGCCGTCGATGCCGCCGAGGTCAACGAACGCACCGTAATCGGTGATGTTCTTGACGACGCCGTCGATCACCTGACCCTCTTCGAGGTTCTGCACCAGCTCCTGGCGCTGCTCGGCGCGGGTCTCTTCCAGCACGGTCCGGCGCGACACGACGATGTTGCCACGGCGGCGATCCATCTTGAGGATCTGGAACGGCTGCGAGTTGTTCATCAGCGGCGCAACGTCGCGGATCGGACGGATGTCGACCTGCGAGCGCGGCAGGAACGCCACGGCGCCGTCGAGGTCGACCGTGAAGCCGCCCTTGACCTGATTGAAGATGACACCGAACACCTTCTCGTTGTTCTGGAAGGCCTTCTCGAGCTTGCCCCAGCTCTCTTCGCGGCGCGCCTTGTCGCGCGACAGCACGGCTTCGCCGAGCGCATTCTCGATCCGATCGAGGAACACCTCGACGGTATCGCCGACCTTGATCTCGTTGTCGCGGCCCGGACCTGCGAATTCGCGCAGCGGCACGCGGCCTTCGGTCTTCAGGCCGACGTCAATGACGGCCATGTCCTTCTCGATCGCGACGACCTTGCCCTTGATAACAGAGCTTTCCTGCAGGTTGCCGCCGGCGAAGGACTCGTCGAGCATCGCGGCGAAATCGTCGCGGGTCGGGTTGTAAGTGTCAGTCGAAGCCATTTGTTCTCCAGATGCGGATGTCGCCGGCAGTTCGGTTGAGGGCCGTCTCGCGCGCACAGTGTCAGGGGTCCGCGAACCTGACGACCGCCCAGCACATCAGTGCGGAGCGGGCCGGCAGCATGCCTGCACGGTCGAGACGTTGATCCGCGGTGAAGCGGATCGCAGATTGGGGCATTCCAGCAGAACGTCCGGCGGCAAAAGAAGCGACGAATCCAAGATGGATCTCGCGGTCTTCATCCGGCCATCGCGGCGGTGGCGGCGGAGCGGGCGAACCTCCAATGACGGCGTCGGTTTGGTCGATTAGACCCGACGCCGGCCCGCTCGAACGGCCTCGACAATGTCGATGGCGGCCCGGACGCCGCCTTCTATATCCAAATAGGAATTATCGAGCAAGACTGCATCCGGTGCTTGCTTGAGCGGCGCCGCCGAGCGGCTCTTGTCGCGTTCGTCGCGCTTGATGATGTCGGCCAGGATCACCGCCTCGTCGGCGGGCTCGCCGCGGGATTGGGCTTCCAGGAAGCGGCGGTGGGCGCGAACCTCGGGTGAAGCGACCACGAAGATCTTCACCTCGGCGTCGGGACAGATCACCGTGCCGATGTCGCGGCCATCCAGCACGGCGCCGGGAGGCGCGGCGGCGAAAGCCTGCTGGAACTCGACCAGGGCGGCGCGAACTTGCGGATGGGCCGACACCACCGAGGCGGCTTCGCCGACCGCCTGGCTCTTCAGCGCCGGATCGTCGAACCGCGCCGGGTCGAGCGTGCGCGCCACCTCGGCGGCGCGCGCCTCGTCGGTGAGGTTGGCGCCGGCGTCTAACATCGCCTTGGCGACCGCGCGGTAGATCACGCCGGTATCAAGGTGCCTTAGGCCGTAATGTGCGGCCAGCCGCTTGGCGAGCGTGCCTTTGCCCGATGCGGCCGGTCCGTCGATGGCGATGATCATTCTCTTGTGCATTCCAATTGGCTGGGTGAGCCTTTACGGCGGCGGGCGTCCCGACGAGGTTTTGCAGCCGTGAACGACTGGGTATAAACCCGCGATCCGCCGAAGCCAGCCTCGTTGGCGATTTCCTATCAATCTCTGCCCGGACCCTTCCTGGATGGCCACGCCCGCTTTCGTCAAACGCATTACGCGATCGGATGCGGTCCTGTCGCTCGGCGTCAACTTTTCCAAGATCTATTTTAAGTTCGTGATGTGGACCGGCCGATACGACCGGCAGGCCGCTCCGATCCCCGAGCCTTACATCCTGGCGATGTGGCACGGGCGGCTGATCATGGCGCCGATGCTGCAGACCAAAAGCAAGCCGCTGGTCGCGCTGATCAGCGGGCATCGCGACGGCAAGATCATCTCCCGGGTCGGGGCCGCGTTCGGGATTCAGACGGCGGTCGGTTCGTCCTCGCGTGGCGGCATGCGGGCGGCGCGCGAAATGATGCGGCTCGGAAAATCCGGCCACAGCCTGTTCGTCACGCCCGATGGCCCGCGCGGTCCGCGGATGCGCATCAACAGCGAGGGCGTTCTCGATATGGCGCGGCTGACCGGGCTGCCGATTCTGCCGGTCTCGGTCAGCCTGTCTCGTCACAAGCTGCTTCGGAGCTGGGATCGGCTGATGCTGCCCGGCCTTTTTGCCAAGGTCGCGATCCGGTTCGGCGAGCCGATCACCGTCGAGGCGGGCTCGCCGACCGCAGAGATCGCAGAGCGGCTGCAGGCGGCTCTGACCGCCGCCCAGAATGAAACCGACCGGATCGTCGGCCTTCAGCCGGTCGAAGCGGCCTGAGGCTCAGCCGAATTCGGCACCGAGCCGCCGCATCATCGGAACGAAGTCCGGGAAGCTGGTGGCGATGAAGGCGGTGTCGTCGACCGTCACCGGCTTGTCCGAGGCGAGGCCCATGGCGAGCGCCGACATCGCGATGCGGTGATCCATGTGGGTGGCGACTACGCCGCCGCCCGGCACATGCCCCTTGCCCTCGACGATCAGATCGTCGCCGGCGATCTCGACCGCGACGCCGTTGACCCGCAGCATCGCCGCCGTCGCGTCAAGCCGGTCGCTTTCCTTGACCCGCAATTCGTGCAGGCCGCGCATCACGGTGGTGCCCTCGGCGAATGCAGCGGCGACCGCCAGCACCAGATATTCGTCGATCATCGACGGCGCCCGCTCCGGCGGCACCTCGACGCCCTTCAGCTTCGATCCGCGCACGCGGAAACGGGCCATCGGCTCGCCGGCATCGCTCCGGACGTCGCTGTCCTCGATCGAGGCGCCCATTTCGCGCAGCGTCGTGATCAGCCCGGTCCGCAGTGGGTTGGTCATCACGTCGGTCAGTTCGATGTCGGAGCCGGGCACCACCAATGCCGCCACCATCGGGAAGGCGGCCGACGACGGATCGGCCGGCACCACCACCGGGGCACCGCGCAATTCGGGCTGGCCGGTTAATGAAATCTTACGGCCATGGGCACCTTCGGGTTCGGTGACGATCGTGGCGCCGAAATGCTGCAGCATCAGCTCGGTATGGTCGCGGCTGGCTTCGGCCTCGATCACCGTCGTGACGCCGGGCGCCGACAGGCCGGCGAGCAGCACCGCGGATTTGATCTGCGCCGACGGCACCGGGGTGCGGTACAGAATCGGCAGCGGATCGCGGGCGCCCTGCAGGGCCAGCGGCAATCGGCCGCCCTCGCTGCTCGACACCACCTTGGCACCCATCAGCTCCAGCGGATCGACGATTCGCCGCATCGGCCGGCTGCGCAGCGAGGCATCGCCGTCGAACGTCGCCAGGATCGGCGAACCGGCGACCGCGCCCATCGCCAAACGGCAGCCGGTGCCCGAATTGCCGAAATCCAACGGGGCTTCCGGTGTGGCGAAGCCGGCGACGCCGACGCCATGCACGCGCCATTCGCAGTCGCCAGTGCGTTCGACCTTGGCGCCCAGGGCGCGCATCGCCTTGGCGGTGTTGAGGACGTCCTCGCCCTCGAGCAGGCCGGAGATTCGGGTCTCGCCGACCGCCAGCGCGCCGAGAATCAGCGCCCGGTGCGAAATCGACTTGTCGCCCGGGACGCGCGCGGTGCCGTGCAATGCGCCGCTCTTGCGCGCCTGCAGCGGTGTCGGCTGGTTCGAATCAGTCAAGATTGTGGTCCCTCGCGGCTGCGGGTGATTCGGCCTGGCATTGCGGCCGTCCTCGCGGCCTTCGGCATAAACCGCTATTGACAGCGGCGTGCCAACTAGCCAAGTGAAGCACCGTTTTTCAAGAAATCCCAAGGTTGCACAAGTGGCGAAATCCGATCTCGGAACCAAACGCATTTGCCCGACGACGGGCAAAAAGTTCTACGATCTGAACAAGAA
>NZ_QTKI01000648.1:0-1641 GCF_010820945.1 Rhodopseudomonas sp. BR0C11 | reverse complement strand
CGGGTCGCCGTCGGGCGGCCACGGCGACAGCACCGCAGGCAGTGACGGCAGGCTGAACGGCGCGGTCTCCTGACTCGTGTCGCCCTCTCCGCCGGCTTGCGTGCCGGCGAGATCGTAGCCGAGCGCCGCAATGGTGGCGATGATCAGCAGCCGAAAGATCAGGCGCAGCACTGCATCTTCCGGATTGCCCGACAGCCAGAGGTGAACGCGCTGTGACAGCGTGGCCATGCGGCTACTTGACGTGACGCGCCGAGACCAGCGCGGTGACGTTCTCGTCGGTCGCAGCCGCAGGTTCGACCACTGGCGCAGGCTGATCCGTCACGATCGGCGTGGCCGGATCAGCAGCCGCACGGCTCGCCTGCTCCACTTCGCGCGCCATCCTCAGTGCCGCCATCAGTTCGGCCGCTGTCATGGTGGATGCGTGCGAGGCGGGCAGCCCTTCCCGGCGGATCGCGCTGTGCACGACGCAGAGGATCAACACCAGCACGGCCGGCATCAGGTCGATCGAGATCGCGCCGGCCCAGCTCGGGATGAAGTCACCGGCATAGCGCAAAACCGCCTCGGCCGGAGACATCGCCTGGAATCGTGCCGGCTCGATCTTGGGTCGGTCGAGGATCGCATCGGCCGCCGCCGCGAGTGACGTAGCCTGCGCCGCCACGGCGCCTTCCACCTTGCCGACCACCGCCGTCTGCCGGTCGGCAAGATCGAGGCTACGGCCGCTCGCGGCCGGGGCGATGAACGACGACGACAGCGAGGTCGCGGCGCGCTTCACCGCCGGCGCCACCGAGGTCTGCTGAAGATTGGCGATCACACCCATCAAAGCCAGGGATTCGGTCGCGAAGCCGTCGCTGCGCTCGCCGATCGGGCCGCGGTCGGACACCAGCTCTCGCATCTTGGCGAGGTGCTTGCCGCCCTCTTCGAACAGCGTCGAGACGCGCTTGCCGGAGGCTTCAACCTCCTTGCCGAGACTGTCGAGCTGGCTCGACATCTGGGTCATTAACTGCACCACAGTGCCGGAGCCGGAGGTCCCGGTGAGCGATCCGGTGCGCTCGGCTTCCGCCAGCTTGGCAAAGCGCGATGCGGCGATCTGGATATCGGGCAGCAGCCCTTGCGCAGCGATGGCGTTGGTGTTGGCGGCATCGAGATCGCGGGTGTAGTCCTGCACGGTGATCGCCAGATGCTGCCGGATCGCCGCAGCGCCGGCCAGCGCCGACGCATTCAGCCAAGACGACATCGCCACGATCATCAGCGAGCCGAGCAGCATGCATCCGAACATCAGCCAGCGACCGGCGCGATCGACGACGTGTGGCATGAACTGCATCAGGAACACCCAGAAGGCGTAGATGCCGACCGACACTGCGACTGAATAGATCAGCGCGGCGAAGAACACCGTGGTGGCACTGCCGTTCAGCAGGTCGCGCACCCCGAGATAGGTATAGACGCCGGCGGCCAGCGCCAGGATCGCAGTGGTTAGCTTCAGCATCACTTCGAGCCGAACCACGCCGCGCGACAGCAACAGCGATGCGGGGACGAGAGATGATGCGGGTGAAGAGGACGAGAGCGAGGGGGAACTTGCGGCCGGAGGAGCGGCTTCGGGCATCTGGACATCCACAATGTGCGCATGCTGCGCACGGCCAACGC
>NZ_QTKI01000647.1:0-1649 GCF_010820945.1 Rhodopseudomonas sp. BR0C11 | reverse complement strand
GGCGGGGGCGGGTCGGGGATGCGACGGTAGGCCGGACTGTTCTTCAACGCTGGATCTTTCAAGCCTTCGTACCACTTGCCGAACCGGCAATCGTGATGATCCGGCAGGTCGCTGGCCTTCACCTCACCGCGTCGATTCAACGTGTCGATCACGCGCTTCTTGAAACTGGCATGATCGGATCTGGCGAGTTGTACCTGCGTACGGTCGTCCACTTCCTGGGCGCGCGACCGAAGGCGTGGTTGAACCACTTCGCCAACCCTATCCATGGTCACGGCAAGGCGTTCGATGGCCGACAGAGCATGGTTTGACATATTTGCCGTGGCGGTAATGGCTTGATCGACTTCTGTCGTCGCAGCCATCTGCTGCTGAACGACCGCTGCCACGGTCGCCATATTGTGCGAGACACGATTGACGGCCTCATTGATGCTCTTGATCATCGTCCCGGCGCCTTGGACGGACGCGGACCCCGACTCGACGGTCTCGCCGCTTTCCCGCATGGCAGACACGATGTCCTTCATTCCGGACTGAAGCCCCAAGATCCGTTGCCGAATGTCTTCGGTCGCCTGCGCGGTCTGCGTCGAAAGAGCTTTGACCTCACCTGCAACGACCGAGAAGCCTCGGCCCGCTTCCCCGGCTCGGGCGGCCTCGATCGTGGCATTGAGGGCGAGGAGGTTAGTCTGCCGGGCGATGGCGTCGATGGCCTTGACGATACCTGCGATGTCCTCGATCGAGCCATTCAATGCGTCGACCTTGTGGCTGAGACCTCCTACCGCATCGGCCGACCGACCAATCGAATCCACGGCCTGATCAGCCGCCACAACGCTCTCGTTCACGCGGTTGTGGACGTCGATGGCCTCATTCGCGACTTCCCCCGTCGCGCGTCCGATCTCTGCGATCGATGACGAGAGTTCACTGACCGCCCCGGCGACCGCCTGCGTGCGACAACCAAGGTCCTGCATATCGGCATTCATCCGGGCGATGGCGAGCAGCGGCGTGGTCTGCGCGACCCAGATATCCGCCAGCACAGAGAGCGAGGCAAAATGGTTGTCGTCGAGCATGGTGACGATCGGGAGAAGAGTCTTGGCGACCTCGTCCTCAGCCGCCTCTATCGGAGCGTGATCTCCATTGACGAGAAACCGGACAAGCTCCTGCAGGCGGGGCAGGACGTCGTCCTGCGGCTCGTTCTCGATTTCGGGCTGCGGTTTCTTGTTACGCCAATGATTGAACATGATGAGTCGTCTTCTGTGAGAGGCCGTGAGCGCGATCAGGTTCGGATGACCAAGAAGGGACGAGGCCGTTGTGAGTGTTATGCCTCGATATAACCGGAGTGCTTTCGGGAACTTAATGATCCTGCCCCGGTGAAGGCGCCCTCGTTGCACAGCGTCTCAGGACTTAGCGCTGCGTCCAAATCGGACGTGACGCATCAATTGACACCACAAGTATCAACTTTCGGATAGTGAGCCTGAAACGGCTGGCGACCGCCTATCCAAGGTCTGCCTTCCATAGCTTTATGACCACACAACTCCGTCAGTATGGCCTCCCCAGCCATCGATTCGCGAAGGCTCTGATGGAGCTACGACGCCTGCCGAATTCGCCTCGTGGTCGCGGTGACGCCAGCAAATGCCCCAGCCGGAAAAAGCTCGCTGCAA
>NZ_QTKI01000646.1:0-1592 GCF_010820945.1 Rhodopseudomonas sp. BR0C11 | reverse complement strand
AGATCTGTATAATAGATAGCAGCACGATGCCGCCGATCAGCGCCGCCCAGGTCAGCCACTCGCGGTCGGCGGTTTTGAAGCCGTAGCCGAGGTCCCAGACGAAATGGCGGACGCCGCTGAGCATGTGGTGCATCAGCGACCAAGTGTAGCCGAACACGATCAGCCGGCCGATCCAAGAGCCGGTAAAGGCCTGGACATTGGCGTAGGCGGTCGGGCCGGCGGCGCAGGCGATCAGCCACCACGCCAGCAACAAGGTTCCAGAATACAGGGCAACGCCGGTGGCACGATGGACGATGGACATCGTCATCGTCAGGCTCCAGCGGTAGGCCTGCATGTGAGGCGAAAGCGGTCGTTCGATCCTGGCGGTCATCGGCTCAATCGGTTGGCGGCGAGCGGACAGGGCCCCGGGGAGAGGCTCGCGAAGGTGCCTCTATTTACGGAGCTCATTGATTGAGCGCAACGATGAAATGACATCCACAGAATTTCAGTTCATTTTTTGAAGTCGCGTCGATGCAAGGCCCTGGCTGCCCTCCACCGGTGCCCTGGTGGTTCGAGCGCTGAAGGTCGATTCACAACCCGAGCCGGCGCCGAGTTGCCACGGCGAGCCGACTGCTCGGTGCAAACTGGACGAATTCTGATCGGCAGCTTGCGCCCCCGCTTTCGCGACCAGCCGCCGCGTGCGACAGTTTGGCCGTCATTGCCGGGATTTCCCTGTCCCGCAGCACCGCGTTCAGTCTGCATGAGCCACGATCATCATCACCATCACGGGCCCGGTGCCGCGCACGGCGCCGGCGGTCACAGCCACGCGCCACAGGATTTCGGCCGCGCCTTTGCGATCGGTATCACCCTGAACCTGGTGTTCGTGGTTGCCGAAGCGGCATTCGGTTACTTCAGCAACTCGATGGCGCTGATCGCCGACGCCGGCCACAATCTGTCCGATGTCGCCGGACTGGTGGTGGCGTGGATCGCGGCCGGGCTGGCGAAGCGGCCGCCGTCGGCGCGTTACACCTATGGGCTACGCGGCTCCTCGATTCTCGCAGCGCTGTTCAACGCCGTCTTCCTGCTGCTTGCGGTCGGCGCGATCGGCTGGGAAGCGGTGGTGCGTCTTTTCACGCCCGAGCCCGTCGCAGGTATCACCGTGATGGTGGTGGCTGGCATCGGCATTGTCATTAATGCCGTCACCGCCTGGCTATTCGCATCGGGGCGCCACAGCGATCTCAATATCCGCGGCGCTTACTTGCACATGGCAGCCGATGCGGCGGTGTCGGCGGCCGTGCTGGTGGCCGGCGTGATCATCCTGTTCACCGGCTGGTACTGGATTGATCCGGCCGTCAGCCTGCTGGTCGCGGTGGTGATCGTGTGGGGGACGTGGGGCCTGTTGCGCGACTCCACCGCGCTGTCGCTCGCCGCAGTACCGCGCGGCATCGACCCGGCAGCGGTGCGGGCCTTCTTGTCGAAATTGCCTGGCGTCACCCAGGTGCACGACCTGCACATCTGGGGAATGTCGACCACCGAAGTCGCGCTGACCTGCCATCTGGTGATGCCGGGCGGGTCGCCGGGCGATCCCTTCCTGGTCGACCTCGCCCACGAGC
>NZ_QTKI01000645.1:0-1674 GCF_010820945.1 Rhodopseudomonas sp. BR0C11 | reverse complement strand
GATCGGCTGGTCGGTGATATGCGGCGGGTTCTGTTTCAGGAGTTCGGCCGCGTAGGCGAAAAACTGGCCGGCCGGCATGCTGTCGGCCTGCTGTTTCGGCGGCGTCTTCATGTCGATCGCGGGATCGGGTACGAAGGCGGGGGCCGGGACCGGCGGCTTGCCCCATTGCGACAGCGGCGTCGCGGTGTAGCCGGCCTGGATCTGGTGCACCGCGGCGTAGTCCGCCGGCCCGTCGGTCTTGGTTCGGCCGATGATCCAGATGATCGGCGTTGGCGCCTCGATCCGCTGCATCCCGGACGGCACCGTGCCGCTCCAGCCGGGCGCCGTGACCAGGAATTTCTGCGCCTGGGTGCCGGTGGTGCGCCAGCCAGGCGAGGCGAACACGTCGGTCCACATATCGAGCATCGGCAGCAGGTAGTAGCGGCCGTTGGTGTCGGGCGCCGTCACCACCATCGGCTCTCGCGACAGATCGAGCCAGGCGATCGAATACAGCGTATCGAAATTCGGCCGCACGACCGTCTTGAAATCCGCCGGCGGATAGGCCGGCACGCTGACGAAGCTGTTCATCGGCCCTTTGCCGAACTCCTTGCCCGCCTCGACATTGGTCGACTGCTTGCGGGTAAGGTCCATCGTCACCAGCGGATAGAAATACAAATAAGCATCGATCCCGAGGCTCAACGCTTCTTCGTCGGAGACCGGCGCCGGCTCGCTTCGCGCGGGCGCCGTCATCAGCAGTAGCGCGGCCGTTGCGGCCGCCGACATTGCCTTCAACCAGCCAATCATGTTGCCGTCCTCCCTCGACGCATCGCAGATGGCGTTCCGGGCAGGATGCTGAGTTGAGTGCCGGCTGAGCTATGACGCAGGTCAAACGACCAGAAGCCCGGTCGTCGAGACGGGAAGCTGACTGGTAACTCTACGAGGTTATTGGCGCAGCATGATCAGCGGATCGGCGGTATCAGGCACCTTGCGCCACTGCGCATTGTCGTCGGCCTCGAACCGCCAGCTATCGCCGTTCGGTGCCACCAGCAGCATCGCACCATGCTCGAGCCGCCACATCGTTGGACCGAAGCCGGCGATCTGCGCATCGCAGCGCGGCTTCAGGAATGCCTGGAAATTATCGTTGCCGGCTTCGGTGTTGGTGAGTGTCAGTCCGCAGACCTGGCGGCCGTTGCCGCGCACCATGGTCCAGTCGCCGATCATCTGCTCCATCGACTTGGCGAGCGAGCGGGCTGCGACCAGGTTCTGCAGGATGTAGATCCCTTCGCCGTCGCGATGGCCTTCGAAGATGCCGCTCTCGACCTCGGTGAAATCGATCACCGAGTCGCCGTCGGCGGTCTCCAGCCGGACGATGTCGAGGCCTTTGACGTCCCAGGCGGTGATCGCCTTGGTGAACGGCAGCGTCTTGGCGCAGTCAGGCTCGAGAGTCAGTTTCAGCCCTTTGGCAGCGGGCTCGGACGTCAGCGTCACGACGCAGGTCTTGCTGCGTTCGGTGGTGGCCAATTCCCACTGGCCGACCATCTCCTTCTTCATCGAGGCTGCGTCCTGCGCCGCGGCGGCGGACGCGAGCAGCGCCGAGAGGATCACCGTGCCGAACGCGCGCCACATCGTCAGCGGCCTTTCACCGGCGTTTCGGCCACCGGCGTCAGCGGCCGCTGGCCTGCGAACCAGGCTTTC
>NZ_QTKI01000644.1:0-1675 GCF_010820945.1 Rhodopseudomonas sp. BR0C11 | reverse complement strand
GTCGGACCGTCGCTCCGGCTGATCGACGCGGTGAAACATCTGGAAGATCAATTGCTGGTCGGCGTCGGCGATCCCGACGCCGTTGTCGCGCACATAGTAGCGCGGCGGCGGACCGTCCTCGATGCCGATTTCGATCCAGCGCTCCGGCTTGTCGTTGTAGCGGATCGCATTGCCGATCAGATTGGTGAAAACTTCGCCAATCCATTCGCGGTTGCCCTGCGCCGTGCCGAGCCGCATCGGCCGACGCACGTCGATGCGGTCTTCGGCGATCCGGCGCGCGAACGGCGCCAGGGCGTCATCGAGTACGGCGTCGAGGTCGACCGTCTCGGAGGCTGCTTCGCTGCCGCCTCGGCTGCGGTCGAGCAGCGCATCGACCAGCGCGTCCATCCGCTGCGTCAGTTTCAGGATGGTGGCGACCTGCTGGCGCCCTTCCTCATCCAGCACCTCGCCTTGGCGACGGCGCAGCGAGGTGGTGAGATGGTGGATGCCGCGCAGATGTTCCTTGAGCTCGGCGGAGGCGACGTCGGTGTAGCGGCTGAGCTCAGAATGCGATGCATCCAGCGCCCGGTTGATACGCTGGATCCGTCCCTTGCGAGCCGCGACGATCTCGGCGATGGCGGTGGCGAGCCGTGAGGCGGCGTCCTTTTCGTCGTCACGCCACGGCACCGCGCGGCCCTGCACGCTCTCCTTCCACAGCGCGAATGAGTTGCGCGGCCGCAGCCGCTGCATCCCGTCGGCATCGCTGATTTCGACCGGCTTGCGCGGGTCGCCGGCCCATTGCACGTCCTCGATCTGCTCGGGCCGCAGCCAGGCGATCAGCATCGGCTCGTCGGGCAGCGGCCGCACCGCCAGCACGCCGCTCGCCTGTTTGGCGACGGCTTGCGCTGCGGCATCGATGCCCGGCAGGCGATCAGTGGCGAACACCGGCGCGGCGTGATCGAGCAGCCAGTTTGTCAGTTCGAGCAGCGGCCCGGGGGCTGGTGTGTCGCCGCGGGTCGCTAAGTCGCCGCCGGACAGCACCACAATGCCGCCGGCATCGATCATCGCATTCAGCAAATCAAGCGAGACCGACGTGCGTAACGCTGCGCCGACATCGGCCTCGTTGGTCAGCAGGCGGGTGAGTTCGTCCGCGGCTGCCTTGCGGGCGCTGATCCGTTCAAACTGCTCGGTGTCTTCCTTGGCCGCCATCAGCAGCGACAGCGTGTGGGCGAGAAATTCCGCCGCCATCCGCATCTGGTGCGAGATGTGGCGGGGAGCCGCATGATGCATCGCCGAGATCAGGCCCCACAGCCGGCCTTCCTTCACCAGCGGCATCACCAGCGTCGATTGCACGCCCATGTTCTTCAGATAGCCGGTGTACATCACCGAGACGCTGCGCAGGCTCGCAAAGCTCATGTCGACCGGGCCGGTGACCAGCGGTGAGTTGGCAGCGAGCAGCGGCACCGGCGTGTAGCCGACATCCGGCAGGTGCCGCACCCAGCTCAGAGCGAAGAGCCGCCGCGCCGGCGCCGGGATGTCGGTCGCCGGATAATGCAGCCCGAGATAGGGTTCGAGATCCTCGCGTCTCGCTTCGGCGATCACTTGGCCGCTACCGTCTTCGGCAAAGCGATAGGCCATCACCCGGTCGTAACCGGTGAAGGCGCGAATCCGCTCGACGGCGAGATCGAAGAACGGC
>NZ_QTKI01000643.1:0-1681 GCF_010820945.1 Rhodopseudomonas sp. BR0C11 | reverse complement strand
GTGCTGGAAGTGGCGTTCGAAGGCTTGCAGCGTTCGCCGCGCCATAAATCCGGCGTGGCGATGCGGTTTCCACGCATCAACCGGCTGCGCTGGGACAAGCCGCCGAAGGATGCCGACCGGCTGGAAACGCTGGAGCGGATGCTGAAGGCGGCGACCGTAAATCCGCCGACGACCGCCGCCCGCGGCCATTGACGGCAAAGCGCCGGTTCCCCATCTGCCCAGCACCGAATATGATGCGCCAGCGACCCACGAGGACCATGACGATGCGAGACGACATCCGGGATCTGCCGGCCAATGACGACAGGATGACCCGCTTCCTCGGCGGCTCGCCGATGGCGGTGGCGTTTCGTCTGATCCTGATGTCGATCCTGGTCGGCGTCGTGCTGGCGGCGATCGGCCTCGATCCGTGGAATATCATCACCAGCATCCGGCTGCTGTTTGAGCGGATCTGGGATCTCGGCTTCGATGCGATCAACGGCCTGTGGCGCTACTTCCTGCTCGGCGCCGTGATCGTGATCCCGATCTGGCTGCTCACCCGCTTGTTCAGCACGCCGCGCGGACGCTGACGGCCGCCTGCGTCCGCCGTGGAACTCGTCCAGTCGCCCGTAACCACCCGGCAGGTGTTTGCCATTGCCGGGCCTGCGATGGTCGCCAACCTGACCACGCCTTTGCTCGGCGTCGTCGCCACCACGGCGATCGGGCGGCTCGGCGAGGCGACGCTGCTCGGCGGCGTCTCAATGGCCTCGGTGCTGTTCGACTGTCTGTTCTGGCTGTTCGGCTTCCTGCGGATGAGCACGCTGGCCTTCACCGCGCAAGCGCTCGGCGCCGGGCAGAGCCGTGAAGTCCCGGCGCATCTGCTGCGGGGCCTGATCGTCGCGGCTGGAATCGGCCTGTTGCTGATCGCCCTGCAGGGTCCGCTCGCCGCGATGCTGATCGGCGCGATGGGCGGCAGCGAGGCGGTGAGCGCCGCAGCCAAGACCTACTTCTCGATCCGGATCTGGTCGTCGCCGCTGGTGCTGGCGAACTTCGCGGTGCTCGGCTGGTTGGTCGGTCAGGCGCGCGCCACACTGGCCCTCGCGGTGCAGATCGCGATCAACCTGATCAACATCGCCGCCACCGTGCTGCTGGTGCTGTGGTTCGACTTCGGCATTGCCGGCGCCGCGATTGCCGCGGTGATCGCCGAGGGCTCGGGGCTGGTGATCGGGCTCGCGATCGCAGCCTGGCGCGGCCGAGGTCTGTTCAACGTGTCGCGGGCGATGCTGTTCGATCCGGACCGGTTACGGCGGATGTTCGCGGTCAATCGCGACATCATGATCCGCACTGCGGCGCTGATCGCCGTGTTCCTGTTCTTCACCGCGCAGGGCGCGCGCGGCGGCGACGGGGTGCTCGCCACCAATGCGGTGCTCAACAATTTCCTGATGATCAGCGCGTTCTTCCTCGACGGCCTCGCCAACGCCGCCGAACAATTGTGCGGCCGCACCCTCGGGGCGCGCGACCGCGTAGGCTTCGTCAAGGCCACGCGGCTGGTGATCCTGTGGGGCTTCGGCTTCGCGCTCATCGTCAGCGCGATCTATGCGTTTGCCGGACCTATGCTGATCGACTTCATCACCTCGAACGACGAGCTTCGCCGCACCGCGCGCGAGTATCCCTGGCTGGTGACGCTGGCGCCGATGCTCGGCGT
>NZ_QTKI01000642.1:0-1682 GCF_010820945.1 Rhodopseudomonas sp. BR0C11 | reverse complement strand
GGTCAACGTCGGCGCCAAGGTGATCGTGCTACCCGACAACCGCCGCGCCGCAGATGCGGGCACCGGACGCCGCGGCTGAGTTTGTTACGGCGGTAAGCTATGAGTAATTCAAACGCGCGGTCTCATTGGAGGCCGCGCGTTCTTGCGCCAGACATCCCATCGCCGCTTACCGCGGGCGTTGTCAGCTAACCGTCAGCACGACGGAACTATCAGTTCTCCCGATCGCGGCCTGTCTCGTTCTGTGCGCCGCGGCGAAGGGGGACAGTGATGGACAAGCCGATCGAATCCGCGGCCCTGGTGTCGCGCCGGCGCCTGCTCGGCATCGCCGGCCTGACGCTGGCAGCGACCTGCACGGCCGCCACGACCGGCCGGGCGCAGCAGGCCGCCGGATGTTCGGCGGTGATCCCGCGGAAATCATCGCAGCAGGATGCCCGCTTTGTCGCGACCGCGTCCTCCGGGCGGCGCTGCGGCTCCTGCCGCTTCTATCAGGCACCGGACCAGTGCCTGGTGGTCGAAGGCCCGGTCAGCGCGGATTCGGTGTGCAATCTGTGGGCACAGCGCGGTGGCGCACTGGGCTGCGAGCCCGACGGACCGATCCGGCTGTAATCTCCCGCAACACTCCGCCGCATCTGCGGCGCCGTTGCCGGCGATATCGCGGCGGTTCGCGGGTCTTTCCACGGCTTGGCGCCCCGCGGGGCTGGCGCGGCTGGCGCCCCCCGCCCCCGGGCTGTATTGTCCCGGCCGTTCCGCCCCGGGGTATCGATGCGTTTCGTCAAGTTTGGATTGGTAGCACTCGCGATCGTCGCGATTTCATTCACGGTCACGCTGAAGGCGTTCGACTGGCTGGCGCCGCGCGCCATCTCGCCGCCGAGCCTGCAGGCGCTGCCACCCTTGCCGCCGATCCGGCAGTCCACCGTGGTGGTGCCGGTGTCGGTGCCGCTCGGGACCATCCGCGACCTGGTCGACGCGGTCGCGCCGCGCACCTTCTCCGGCAAGGCCAACAATCCGCTGTCGCAATATGTGCAGAACGCCGACATCCAATGGACCGCGACGCGCGGCACCGTGACGGTGCGCGGCGCCAAGGATCAGCTCACCATCACCTCGCCGCTCACCGGCACGGTGAATGCCAAGGGCTCGCTCTCCGCCAACACCCAGTCCAAGGTCGACGAGACGCTCGGCCGGCTGCTCGGCAACAAGATGGCCAAGCAGATCGGCGTCAACATCAAGTCGTTCAACGCCAACGGCGAGATCAAGGGCACCATCGCGATCAGCGCGCGGCCGCAGGTGCTGCCGAACTGGCATGTCGATCCGCATCTCGATGCTGAAGTCGCGCTGTCGGATTCCGGCGTCTCGGTCGGCGGTGTCCGCATCGACGTGCCGCAGCAGGTCAAGCCGGTGATCGACAAGGCGATCGCCGATCAGCTCGGCGTGCTGGAGCGCCAGATCCGCGACGACGGTGCGCTGGAGCGCAGCGCGCGGCGCGAATGGGATCGGCTGTGCCGCTCGGTGCCGCTGCAGGGCGCCGGCATTCCCAATGGCTTCTTCCTCGAAATTCGGCCGACCAGGGCGCTCGCAGCCCAGCCGCAGGTCGATGCTGCAGCCGCCACGCTGACGCTCGGCATCGTCGCCGACACCCGCATCACCGCCGGTCCGACCAAGCCGCAATGCCCGTTCCCGCCGGC
>NZ_QTKI01000641.1:0-1697 GCF_010820945.1 Rhodopseudomonas sp. BR0C11 | reverse complement strand
CGTCGATCTCCTGCATCAGCAGCTGGGTCTGCCGCCGCGTCTCGGCCTCGGCCGCCTGTCGGCTCAGCCGCGCCAGCACGAACAGCCAGCTCACCACGCCGACGATGATGGTGAGCGCGAAGAACAGCTTCCACAGAATCTCGGCGAGCTCGATCTGCTGCGTTTCGTTGGCGGTCGCGACCTGTAGATAGATCAGAAACAGCGACAGCCCGATCAGCCCGACCGAGACCGCGAACACGGTCAGATAGTGTCCGACCTGCGAGTTCAGCAGCGCGTAGGCCCGCTGCGGCAGCATCTTGCCGAGCGCATCGGTGAACTGCGCGTCGATCCGCGCGTGCGGCTTGCACAGGTCGTGGCAGCGGGCATCGAGCGAGCAGCACAGCGAGCAGATCGGTCCCGCATAGGCCGGGCAGGAGGCCATATCTTCGGCTTCGAACGAGTGCTCGCAGATACAGCACTTGATCGACTCGACGCCCTGCCAGGCCCGCTTCGGCTTGCGCGCGATGTAGAACCGGCCACCCGTGGCGAAGGCGATCATGGGCGCGGTGACGAACGCCACCACCAGCGCCACGAACGGTGCCAGCGCCTTCGCGGTCGGCCCGAACACGCCATAGAACGCGCTGATCGACACCACCGTCGCGATCGTCATCGAGCCGACGCCGACCGGATTGATGTCATAGAGGTGCGCGCGCTTGAACTCCATGTGCTTCGGCCGCAGTCCGAGCGGCCGGTTAACGACCAGATCGGACACTAGGGCGCCGACCCAGGCGATCGCGACGTTGGAGTAGAGCGCGAGCGTGTGCTCCAGCGCTTTATAGACGCCGATCTCCATCAAGAGCAGCGCCACCAGCACGTTGAACACCAGCCAGACGACGCGGCCGGGATGGCTGTGGGTCAGCCGCGAGAAGAAGTTCGACCAGGCGATCGAGCCCGCATAGGCGTTGGTGACGTTGATCTTGATCTGCGACAGGATCACGAACGCGCCGGTCAGAGCCAGCACCAGGCCGGGCTGCTCCAGCACAGTGCGGAACGCCTCGAGATACATGTGCGCCGGCTCGGCTGCCTGATCCGGCGGTGCGCCGCGGCTGAGGGCGAAATAGGCCAGGAACGATCCGGCCAGCAGCTTCAGCGCGCCGGGCACGATCCAGCCCGGGCCGGCGCTGATCATTGCCACCCACCAGGCCCCCCGCGAAGCGCGGCGATCGCGGGGCAGGAAGCGCAGGAAGTCGACCTGCTCGCCGATCTGCGCCACCAGCGCGAACACCACCGAAGCCGCGGTGCCGAACAGCAGCAGATCGAGTTTGCCATCCGGGCTGCCTTGCTCGCCGGCAAAGCGTGTCCAGGCGGCGAACGACTCCGGGCTCTTCACTGCGATCGCGACGAACGGGAGGATGTGCAGCAGAATCCAGAACGGCTGGGTCCAAAGCTGGAACCGGCTGATCAGCGTGATGCCATAGGTCACCACCGGGATGATCACCACCGCGCTGAAGAAGTAGCCGATCGGCAGCGGCAGGCCGAAGCACAGTTCCAGCGCGTTGGCGAGGATCACCGCCTCGATCGCGAAGAACAGGAAGGTGAACGAGGCATAGATCAGCGACGTGACCGTCGAGCCGATGTAGCCGAAGCCGGCGCCTCGGGTCAGCAGGTCGATATCGACGCCGCCTTTGGCCGCGTGGTACGCGATCGGCAGGCCGCAG
>NZ_QTKI01000640.1:0-1709 GCF_010820945.1 Rhodopseudomonas sp. BR0C11 | reverse complement strand
CGCCAGACACCAGGTGTCGGGTCTTGGCGTGGCTCGGATCGCCGAAGCTCAACGCATTCAGGCAGGCGATCGGCCGCGCCCCCATGGTGAAGACGTCGCGCAGGATGCCGCCGACGCCGGTGGTCGCGCCCTGATACGGCTCGATGTAGCTCGGATGGTTGTGGCTCTCCATTTTGAAGACCACCGCCTGGTTGTCGCCGATGTCGATCACGCCGGCGTTTTCACCCGGGCCCTGCAGCACCCACGGCGCCTTGGTGGGCAGCCCGCGCAAATGGATGCGCGACGACTTGTACGAGCAGTGCTCGTTCCACATCGCCGAGAAGATGCCGAGCTCGGTGAAGGTCGGCTCGCGCCCGATCAGATCGAGAATGCGCTGATATTCATCCGGCTTGAGGCCATGGCTGGCGATCAGTTCCGGGGTGATCTTCGGCTCGGGAGCGGACATAGGGCAGCATTCCTCGGCACGCCGGAGGGGCCGGCGCGGACCGCTGTTATGTAGAAAGAACGGCCCAAAGGGGAAAGGCTTTTCTGCGCGCCTGGGGATGGCGCTCGGTGCCGGCGATCGCCACGAACCCGTTGATCTGGCAAAGGATCTTGCCCGATCCGTCATGGCCGGGCTCGTCCCGGCCATCCACGGCCGCGGGGACCGTGCCCGAAAACGTCGATGCCCGGGTCAAGCCCGGGCATGACGTCGTTCTTGGATGGGGCGTCCGAGGAGGACGCCCGTGCTGCTCAGGCCGCGACCGCCGGCAGGCCGGCCAGCGCGGTGGCGAGGTCGGCTTCGTCGTAGTCCTGATCGACCAGCTTGCCTTCGAAGTAGTTGATGTAGGCCTGCATGTCGAAGTGGCCGTGGCCGGAGAGGTTGAACAGAATCGTTTCCGACTTGCCCTCCTCCTTGCAGCGCAGCGCCTCGTCGATCGCGCAGCGCACCGCGTGGGTCGATTCCGGCGCCGGCACGATGCCTTCGGTGCGAGCGAACTGCACGCCGGCTTCGAAGCAGCCGACCTGCTTGTAGGCGCGTGCTTCGATCAGGCCGAGTTCGTAGGCGTGCGACACCATCCATGAAGGTCGAGCCGAGCGTGTGCATCTTCACCAGCGGGGTGAGATGCGCGGTGTCGCCGAAGTCGTAAGCGTAAGTGCCGCGGGTCAGGGTCGGGCATGCCGCCGGTTCGACCGCGATGATGCGCCGCTTGCGGCCACCGCGGAGCTGCAGGCCGAGGAACGGGAAGGCAAGGCCGGCGAAGTTCGAACCGCCGCCGGCGCAGCCGATCACCACGTCCGGATCATCGCCCGCCATTTCGAACTGCTTGATCGCTTCTTCGCCGATGATGGTCTGGTGCAGCATCACGTGATTGAGCACCGAACCCAGCGCGTACTTGATGTCCGGGTTCTTGGCGGCGACTTCCACCGCTTCGGAGATCGCGATTCCGAGCGAGCCGGGGCTGTTCGGATTCTTCTCCAGGATGGCACGGCCGGAATCGGTCTCGTTGGACGGCGACGCGATGCAGCGGGCGCCGTAGGTTTCCATCAGCGCGCGGCGATACGGCTTCTGGTCGTACGACACGCGGACCTGAAAGACGAGCACGTCGAGCCCGAACAGCGAGCCGGCGAACGCCAGCGACGAGCCCCACTGCCCGGCGCCGGTCTCGGTCGACAGCTTCTTGATGCCGGCCTGCTTGTTGTACCACGCCTGCGGCACCGCGGTGTTC
>NZ_QTKI01000639.1:0-1711 GCF_010820945.1 Rhodopseudomonas sp. BR0C11 | reverse complement strand
GGCCTGAACGGCTTCGTGATCGGCCCGGTGATCGCCGCGATGTTCATCGCCACCTGGGACATCTATTCGTCCGCGCGTGAGGATGCGGGCGACACGCCGCCGATCGGTGCCAATGCCAGCCCGGTCGAGGCCGAGCCGGTCGCAGTCGCCCCGATTCGCAGCGATCGCGGCACGACGCCGGTCGCTTAAATCCCGAACCAGGGCTGCAGCAGCCGGGCGAACCGGCTTTTGAACCGCAGCGGCGCGTCGGTGACGGCGAGGCAGATGCAGTCCTCGCCCGCGCCGGCCTGCGGCTGGTGTTCGGTGCGCTCGTCGGTCTCGGCGACGTCGCCACGCCGCATCACGGTGTCGCCGTCGCACAGCGATCCGTGGAGCACGAGGGTGAGTTCGCGCCCGGAATGGCCGTGCTCGAACACCCGCGTGCCGGCCTCGAACCGCAGCATTCGGGCGCGCGGCCGGCAGCCCGGAATGTCTATGGTGATCTGTTGCATCCGCGGTGCCAGCCTGGTCCAGCGCAAGCCGGCAAGGTCAGTACCGAGATAGCTGCGCAGCGGCTCGGGGATCACGATGTCGGAACGCGGCCGCAGCGCCGTTGCAGGGATCGCGGACGGAATCTCTGGTTCGGCCTGGGTCCGCGCCAGCACGCTCTGCCACAAGTCCGGCGTCACGTCCGCGGCGGGCAGCGCATCGAGCATTTCGCCGCCGAGCGCATCGGCGGCGGCCGCGCGCGCACGGCAATGCGGACACAGCGCCAGATGGGTGGCGACCAGCAGGCTCGAAGCTTCGTCCAGCGCGCCGGCGGCGTAGCTCAGCAGCAGATCGTCGCCGATGTGGTGTCGCACCGTCATCGCGGCTCTCCGGCGGGCGCATCGAGCGCCGCCCGCAGCTTGCCGAAGGCGAGCCGGATTCGCGACTTCACGGTGCCGACCGGCAGGCCGAGCTGCTCGGCGATCTCGCTGTGCGATTGGTTTTCGTAGAACGACAGCATCAAAACACTCTTCTCGTTGAACGACAGCGTCTCCATCACGTCGCGCACGCGCTGCTCAGTTTCGGTGCGCTCCAGCCGGCGGTCGGGCGGTTCCTCCTCGTCGGGCACGAATGCCGGATCGTTGGGATCGAAGTTCGGCCGCTTCGCCTGCCGCAGCCGGTCGATGCTGAGATTGCGCGCGATGGTGAAGATCCAGGTCGAGGCCGAGGCTCTGGCCGGGTCGAACTGCGCGGCGCTGCGCCAGACCGACACCATCGTCTCCTGGGTGATCTCTTCGGCCAGGGCCGGATCGCCGCCACGCCGGGCGAAGTATGATTTCAGGCGCGGGGCGAAATGGCGAAACAGCGTCTCGAACGCGGCGCGATCCTGCGCGACCGCGATCCGGACGATGCAGTCCGCCATCTCCGCCGACTGCGGGCGTGGACCGTCGCGCAATTGATCCATGACGACCGCTCCGTTGCCGGGCGCGCACCGATCCGCAACAACGCCGTGAGATGCACGCTCTGAACCCTGCAGCCTAACGCGGGACGCGGCGATGCGGAGCGCGCCATGTGTCGCGCTCACATGCTCGCGAGTAGTAATCAGGTAGTCGCGCGTGAGGGCCGAATCTGGTGTGCGGAGAATCATGAGCAGAGCGCGCGATCGGATTGATTGCATTTGTTCTGATACGAACCAGCCGATCGTTTGGATCACCGCATCCCGACAAAAAATCGCATGCCGGCA
>NZ_QTKI01000064.1:0-16952 GCF_010820945.1 Rhodopseudomonas sp. BR0C11 | reverse complement strand
TCGCCGACGGTTTTCGCAACTGGTGGGAAGATCTGCTCGAACTGATGGCGCACGAGCCGAAGCACGATTTCGTCGTCGGCAAGGACGTCGCGGTCCTGCCCGGCAAGGTGGATTACAGCAACAAGCTGATCGAGCTGATCCAATACGCGCCAGCCACCGAGACGGTGCGGCCGGAGCCGATCCTGATCGTGCCGGCCTGGATCATGAAGTACTACATTCTCGATCTGTCGCCGCACAATTCGCTGGTGAAGTATCTCACCGATCAGGGCTACACCGTTTTTATGATCTCGTGGCGCAATCCGACCGCCGCGGATCGCGATGTCTCGCTCGAAGATTATCGCCGGCTCGGTGTGATGGCCGCCCTCGACACGATCGGTGCGATCCTGCCGGAACGGCCGGTGCATGCGGTGGGCTATTGCCTCGGCGGCACGCTGCTGTCGATTGCGGCGGCTGCGATGGGCCGCGACGGCGACAGCCGGCTCAAATCGATCACCCTGTTCGCCGCCCAGACCGACTTCACCGAGGCCGGCGAGCTGACGCTGTTCATCAACGAGAGCCAGGTCGCGTTCCTCGAAGACATGATGTGGAATCGCGGCGTGCTCGACACCACGCAGATGTCCGGCGCGTTCCAGATCCTGCGCTCCAACGATCTGATCTGGTCGCGGCTGGTGCATGAATATCTGATGGGCGTGCGCTCCGAGCCGAACGACCTGATGGCCTGGAATGCCGATGCCACGCGGATGCCGTATCGGATGCACTCCGAATATCTGCGTAAGCTGTTCCTCGACAACGATCTGGCCGAAGGCCGTTACACTGTTGATGGCCGGCCGATCGCGCTGTCCGACATCCACACGCCGATCTTCGTGGTCGGCACGCAGCGTGATCACGTCGCGCCGTGGCGGTCGACGTTCAAGATCCATTTGCTGGCCGATGCCGACGTTACCTTCTGTCTGACCGGCGGCGGCCACAACGCCGGCATCGTCTCGCCGCCATCCCCGAAGGCACATGGTTATCAAGTGATGACCAAGGAAGCCGATGGTCCGTATGTCGGGCCCGACGATTGGCTGAAGCAGGCACCCCACGCCGAAGGCTCGTGGTGGACCGAATGGGTGCATTGGCTCGGCACCCGTTCCGGCGAGCCGGTCGCGCCGCCGCGCATCGGATTGCCGGACGTCGATCCGGGTGCACTTCCGGCCGCGCCGGGCCGCTACGTGCTGCAGACCTGAGCGGCCTGCGGCAGCGCCGCCAGCGCCCGCGACAGCGTCTCGGCCGGCGTGCCGCCGGCGTCAATCGTGGTCCACCCGATCACGCCCTGCGCGTAGCTTTGCTGCTGCCGGACGATCTCCGGCGTCGCATCGGAGGCATCGCCGATCCGGCCGGCGACCCGTGCGATCCGCGTGGCGAGATCGGCGGTGAGAAACAGGCCGTGGAACGGGATGCCGAGCTCGGCCGCAACGTCTTCGATCGCGTGGCGCTCCTCGGGCTTGGAGAACACCGCATCGACAATCACCGAATGTCCCTGTTTCAAGATATGCGCGGCGCGCTCGGCTAGGCCGCGATAAACCGCCTCCGTCACCTCGGCGGTGTAGGCTGTCGCCGGGAGCCGTTCGGTATCGGCGACGCCGTGCAGCCGTTTGCGGGCCACATCCGAGCGCAGCACCACGGCGCCGGGCAGGGGCGGGACATGGCCTGAGAGCGCGCGAGCCAGCACCGATTTGCCGGTGCCGGATAGCCCGCCGACTGCGATCAGTCGGGGCGGTGGCGGCGCGATCAGCCGCAGCGCCAGATCAAAATAGGATTCGGCAATCGCCCGATTGGCTTGCCTGATCGTCTCATTGGCGGCGGGCCGTGCCAGCATCACCTTGGCGCGGATCGCGGCGCGCATCGACAGCAGCAGCGGCAGTGCCGACAGCGCATCGAGATTGTCCGCGCTCGTCACCGCGAGATAGCGGTTCAAGAGTTGTGCGGAGTCGCTGCCGCGGCCGTAGTGCAGCAAGTCCATCAGCGGGAAGGCGAGATCGTACAGCACGTCGACCGAGGCGAAGGCCGGATCGAACTCGATGGCGTCGAACAGCGTCGGCTTGCCATCGATCACCACGATATTGGCGAGGTGCAGATCGCCGTGGCACCAGCGGACGAAGCCTGCGGCACCGCGCTGCTCCAGCAACGGGCGCAGCCGGCCGAGCGCATCGCGACTGCTCTTGTCGAGCGTCGCAACGTCGGCCGCGGCAAAACCGCCTGCAGCAAGCTCGTTGGTGTCGTCAGCCAGGATCGGTTCGATCGATGCGACCCAAGGTGCAGTCTCCGCCAAAGGCGCGGCTTGATGCGAGGCGGCGATCGCATCGGCGACGGCGTCGATCAGCCCAGAGCCGAGCGAACCAGCGCGCGCGAGATGATCCAGCGTGGCGCTGTCGTCGAAGCGCATCATCTCGACGGCCCATTCCACCGCGGGCCCGTCGCCGCCGATCTGTAAAGCGCCCTTGTCAGTGCGTGTGACTGGCACGACACGGCGATAGATCGCGGGCGCGAATCGGCGGCCGACGGCTAGCTCCTGCTCACAGGCGATCTTTCGTTTGGCGAGGGTCGAATAGTCCAGAAATGGGAATTTGACGGCCCGCTTGATCTTCAGCGCCCGGTTCCCCTCGAGAAAAACCGCTGCGCCATGTGTGTCGATCTGCACGACGGGCGTGTCGCCGGCGCCACGGCCCAGGAAGTCGAAGACCTCTTGTTGCTGGGGGGCGGTGGAGGGGGCGTCTGGGGCGGACATCGGGACTACTACTTAGGCGGCTGCGGAACTGTCCGAGGATGGATCACGTTGCATCCCGATTGCGCAATCCTGGCGGGCAGATCATGAGCATTGTTGTAGGAAAAACAAGCGGCGCCCCGAATTGCCGGTGGTTTGACCTTGATCAATTCAATTCGCCAAAGCTGCGGTCAATTTGCACACCAACGACGATTAGCAGGGCCGCCATTGGGTCGCCACAAATCGTTGGCGAAAATTCCGAGTGATTGGGTCCGGTCTTGTATAAGTTTCTAGAGGCAACCGTTGCCGACCATATGACGCGAGCGGTGAAATCCGTGTCGCGCGAACTGACCATGCGCGAGTTGGAGGACAAGTTCGAGCACGACGACTTCAACGCCTATCCGGTGGTGGAGGATCAGCGTGTCATCGGCATGGTGACAAAGTACGATTTCCTGAGTTGTTTCGCGTTCCACCCGACCCAGATGCTGCCGCATTACGACGACCTGATGAATCGGACCGTCGGCGACATCATGTCGGGGGACTTCCTCTACGTGCACTCCGATACCAAGCTCACCCGGGTGTTGCAGTTGATGGTCGAACATCAGACCCGCAGCATCCCGGTGTTGGACGCCGATCGCAAGCTGGATGGTATCATCTCGCGCGAGGACGTCATCAAGGCGCTGGCGACCTTCACCAAGGTACGCTAACTGCGCGAGCAGTACGCGTCCCTCCGTCGCGCCAGGCGGACATTGGCTTGTTGCAGCAACTGTCGTACACCTTTCCCGCGCAGATTCCGGATCGTGCGACGGCTGCCGTTCGCGGCCGGCCGTCCGGTGTCGAGGTGAGATGTCGACCTATCGATTGAGCACCCTGCTGTCGCCCGGAGCCGTGGCGGTCGTTGGCGCTAGTCCGCGGCCGGCCTCTCTCGGCCGCGCGGTTCTGACCAATTTGCGCGAGGCGGGATTTAAGGGGCAGATCGGAGTCGTTAATCCGCGCTACCCGGAGATCGGCGGCATCAAGACCGTCGGCTCGCTCGCGGAACTCTCTTTCGTCCCGGATCTGATTGTCATTACGGCGCCGCCGCGCTCGGTCGCCAAGGTCGTTGCCGAAGCCGGCGAACTCGGCGTTGCCGGTGCGATCATCATCAGTTCGGAGATGGGGCGCGGCAAAGGCTCCTATGCGGAAGCCGCGAATCGCGCCGCGCGCAAGTCGGGCATCCGGCTGATCGGGCCGAACTGTCTCGGGATCATGATTCCAGGCGTCAATCTCAACGCCAGCTTCGCGGCCCACATGCCGCGGCGGGGCAATTTGGCGCTGATCTCGCAGTCGGGCGCGATTGCGGCCGGCATGGTGGATTGGGCCGCCGTCAAGGAGATCGGCTTCTCCGGCATCGTCTCGATCGGCGATCAGCTCGACGTCGATATCGCCGACATGCTCGACTTCTACGCAGCCGATCTCGAGACCCGCGCGATCCTGCTCTACATCGAAGCCGTCACCGACGCCCGCAAGTTCATGTCGGCGGCGCGCGCCGCGGCGCGGGTCAAGCCGGTGGTGGTGGTGAAGTCGGGCCGCATGGCGCACGGCGCAAAAGCTGCTGCGACCCACACCGGCGCGTTCGCCGGCGCCGATGCGGTGTATGAGGCCGCGTTCCGCCGCGCCGGCATGCTGCGGGTGTACGATCTGCGCGAGCTGTTCGACTGTGCCGAGACGCTCGGCCGCGTCAGCGCGCCGCGCGGCAAGCGGGTCGCGATCCTCACCAATGGCGGCGGCATCGGCATTCTGGCGGTCGACCGTCTGGCCGAACTCGGCGGCGAGCCGGCGACGCTGTCGGCCGATCTGCACAAGAAGCTCGACGCGATCCTGCCGACCTCGTGGTCCGGCTTCAATCCGATCGACATCACCAGTGACGCCGACGCCGAGCGTTATGCGGCGACGCTGTCGATGCTGCTCTCCGATCCGGATAATGACGCGATCCTGGTGATGAACGTGCAGACCGCGGTCGCGTCGCCGCGGGACATCGCCCGCGAAGTGATCCGTGTGGTCGGTGAGGAGCGGGTTCGCCGCACGTTGTTCAAGCCAGTGTTTGCGGTCTGGGTCGGCGCCGAGGAGGCGGTCACCCATGCCTTCGACGCCGCCTCGATCCCGAACTATCCGACCGAGGACGACGCAGTTCGCAGCATCATGAACATGGTGCGCTATCGCGAGGCGGTGCAGCTTCTCACCGAAGTGCCGCCATCGCTGCCGAAGGATTTCGACCCCGACACCGAGACGGCCCGGGCGATCGTCGAGAAGGCGCTGCGCGAAGGCCGCACCTGGCTCGATCCGCTGGAGATCAGCGGTCTGTTTGCGGCGTATCAGATCCCGATGATCCCGACGCTGGCGGCCACCAATGCCGAGGAAGCGGTGTCGTGGGCGTCGTCGTTCCTGTCGCAGGGCGTCACCGTGGTGGTGAAAGTGCTGTCGCGCGACATCCCGCACAAGTCCGACATCGGCGGCGTGGTGCTCAATCTCACTAGCGTCGAAGCGGTACGCGTTGCGGTGAATGAAATCATGGCGCGCGCCGCCAAGCTGCGCCCCGACGCGCGGCTCGAAGGCGTGATGGTGCAACCGATGATCCTGCGCCCGAAGGCGCGCGAGCTGACCATCGGCATTGCTGACGATCCGACCTTCGGTCCGGTGATCGCGTTCGGCCAGGGCGGCACCGGCGTCGAACTGATCGACGATCGGTCGCTGGCTTTGCCGTCGCTCGATCTGCCGCTCGCCGAGTCGCTGATCGCACGTACCCGTGTCTCCAAGCTGCTCTGCGCCTATCGCGACGTGCCCGAAGTGAAGCGAAGTGCGGTGGCGCTGACGCTGGTGAAGCTGTCGCAGATGGCGGCCGACCTGCCGGAGATCCGCGAACTCGACGTCAACCCGTTGCTCGCCGACGAAAGCGGCGTGGTGGCGATCGACGCCCGCGTCGTGGTGCGCCCGCCGGAGCGTAAATTCGCCGGCCTCGGCAATTCGCACTTCGCCGTGAAGCCGTATCCGACCGAATGGGAGCGGCATCTGACCGTGAAAGACGGCTGGCGCGTGCTGGCACGGCCGATCCGCCCGGACGACGAGCCGGCGATCCACGAATTCCTCAAGCACGTCACGCCTGAGGATCTGCGGCTGCGGTTCTTTGCGGCGATGAAGGAGTTCAGCCACGCTTTCATCGCCCGGCTGTCGCAGATCGACTACGCCCGCGCGATGGCCTTCGTGGCGTTCGACGAAATCACCGGCGAAATGCTCGGCGTGGTCCGCATTCACTCGGACTCGATCTATGAGAGCGGCGAATACGCGATCCTGCTGCGCTCCGATCTGAAGGGCAAAGGGCTCGGTTGGGCATTGATGAAACTGATCATCGAATACGCCCGTTCCGAAGGCCTGCATTATGTCTGCGGCCAGGTGCTGCGCGAGAACACCGCGATGCTGCGGATGTGCCGCGATCTCGGCTTCGAGACCAAAACCGATGCGTCCGAGCCGGACATCCTTAACGTTCGGTTACCGCTGACCGAAGAAGCCGCGCGCGCCGCCAGATCGGTGTGACGACAGCGTCGCCCGAGAGCGCCTCCTCATTATGAAGCTGTGCCGTGCTTGCTACAGCCGGTTCACCGAGACCACACGGAAGGTGTGCATGTCGCCTTCCTCGCGCAGCGACACGTACTCACCCTGGACGAAACGTTCGTCGGCGAAGTGATAGCCGGCTTCGTCGGGCAGTTTCGCAGCAGTGTCATATTGAAATGCCCATGATCCACCCGGACGGTGCACCAGGTGACCGAGGCTGTCCGGCTGATGCGGCCGCTGCCGTGCCACACGGCAGGCTTCGCGGTGCTTCTTCCAGATTTCGGCGTCGATCCGGTCATTGCCGTCGAGCGGCGCGATGATCACATAGGCAATGTTCGCTTCGCCTTCAGGATGTCCAGGTTCTCGTGCGAGTTCGAGCCGGATCTGGCGGAAGCACGCCGGCAACGAGGTGTTTAGGATTGCGGAGGGCGTAGCTTTGGTCATTGTTTCGCTCCTGGCATCGCACACGATGCTGACGCAGAGCAGAAGCGGCATAATTGATTTGCATCAATCGCGGTACACGACGCAAACTGTGCGCTGCAACGCGTCGGGGCGAATCGAAACGGAGCAGCGCATGCTGGCCTTCGAGACCGGATGGGACCAGCCGTGAGCCTCGCGCCTGTGCTGAATGCCAAGACCGATGGCGATACGCTGGAGCTCAAGCCGAAAGGGGCTTGGACCGCGACCAACAGCAAATTCATGGAGCAGCTGTCTGACGACGTTGCTCCTCAGATCGCGGCGGCGAAGTCGCTCACCATCGATATGGCGGAGATCGGCGAGATCGACACGATCGGCGCCTGGGTGCTCGAAAAGCTGTCGCGCAGCGCCGCGCAGGCCGGCCGCACCGCGCAGTTCAAAGGCATTTCCGCGAGCTACGCGGAGCTGATCGATGAAGTGCGGCAGCTCAATCGTCGTGGGCCGACCCCGCATCCGAAGCCCAACCCGATCATCGCGAAGCTCGACGAGATCGGTCGGTCGGCCTGGAGCGCCACCACTGATATCGCGGTGTTTCTGGAAATGCTCGGTGCCCTCGGTGCCGCGCTGCTGGGTGTGCTGCGGCGGCCGCGCTCGCTGCGACTGACCTCGTTGACTTACCAGGTCTACAGGGTCGGCTGGCAGGCGATCCCGATCATGGTGCTGATCACCTTCCTGATCGGCGCGATCATCGCACAGCAGGGCATCTTCCACTTCCGTAAGTTCGGTGCTGATTCCTATGTCGTCGACATGGTCGGCATCCTGGTGCTGCGCGAGATCGGCGTGCTGATCGTCGCCATCATGGTCGCCGGCCGGTCGGGGAGTGCCTATACGGCCGAACTCGGCTCGATGAAGATGCGGGAAGAGATCGACGCGCTCTCGACCATGGGACTCGATCCAGTTGAGGTGCTGATCCTGCCGCGGATCATCGCGCTGGTGATCGCGCTGCCGATCCTGGCCTTCATCGGCTCGATGGCGGCGCTGTATGGCGGCCTGCTGACGGCGTGGTTCTATGGAGGGATGCAGCCGTCGGTGTTCATCGCCCGGCTGCACGAGGCCGTGTCGCTGAACTCCTTCCAGGTCGGGATGTGGAAGGCGCCGTTCATGGCGCTGGTGATCGGCATCGTCGCCTGCAGCGAGGGCCTGCGGGTCAAGGGCAGCGCCGAGTCGCTCGGCCTGCAGACCACCACCTCGGTGGTGAAGTCGATCTTTCTGGTGATCGTGCTCGACGGCTTGTTCGCCGTGTTCTTCGCGTCGATCGGGATGTAGCGATGGACGCGCTCGCTCAACTCTATGCCATCCGCGTCGCCGACCTCGTGGTCGGATTCGGCCGGCAGACCGTCCTCAATCATCTGTCGCTCGATGTTCGCCGTGGTGAAATCCTCGGACTGGTCGGCGCTTCGGGTGGCGGCAAGTCGGTGCTGATGCGTACCATCATCGGGCTGATCCCCAAGCAAAGCGGGCATATCGAAGTGATGGGCCACGATACCGAGCGCGGCTTCGGCCGGGCGCGCGGGGCAGTGGCGGCGACCTGGGGCATCCTGTTTCAGCAGGGGGCGCTGTTCTCTTCGCTCACCGCGCGGCAGAACGTGCAGTTCCCGCTGCGCGAGATGCTCGACATGTCGGAGAAGCTGCAGGACGAGATCGCCACTGCCAAGCTGGAGATGGTCGGCATCGCGCCCGACGATTGGGACAAGTACCCGTCGCAGTTGTCCGGCGGCATGACCAAGCGTGTGGCGCTGGCCCGTGCGCTGGCGCTCGATCCTTCGATCGTGTTTCTCGACGAACCCACCAGCGGCCTCGACCCGATCGCGGCCGGTGACTTCGATCAACTGATCAAGACCCTGCAAACAACGCTCGGGCTCACCGTGTTCATGGTGACCCACGATCTCGCCAGCCTCAACGTCGTCTGCGACCGCGTTGCGGCGCTGGCCGACGGCAAGATCGTGGCGGTGGGACCGATGCGCGAATTGCTGCAATCCGAACATCCCTGGGTGCGGGCCTATTTCCACGGCAAGCGCTCGGCGATGCTCCAGCCCAGACAGGACTAGGACGCCACGCCATGGAAACTCGTGCTCCTTTCGTGATCGTCGGTGCGTTCGTACTCGCGGCGATCTTTGCGGTGTTCGGCTTCGTGTTCTGGCTGCACAACACTTCGGGCGTCGGTGCGCGCACCAGCTACCACGTCCAATTCCGCGACCCGGTGCCGGGGCTGCTGGTCGGCGCCGCCGTGCTGTTCAACGGCATCCGCGTCGGCGAAGTCACGGCGCTGTCGCTCGCCTCCGATGATCCGCGGCGGGTCGATGCGACCATCGCGGTGGCGCCGTCGACGCCGGTCCGTCCGGACACCAAGGTTGGCTTGGACTTTCAGGGCCTGACCGGGGTGCCGGTAGTGGCGCTCGAAGGCGGCAAGCAGCTCAGCGGCTCGGCGATCGCCACTACGCTTGTTGCGGAGCCGGGAGCGGGCATGAGTATGACCCAGGCTGCCCGCGAGGCGCTGCGCAAGGTCGATACCGTGCTGGGCGAAAACTCCGGTCCGCTGAAAGACACCATCGCCAACTTCAAGACGTTCTCGGAGTGGCTGGCGGGGAAGACCGAGAAGCTGGACGGGATCCTCGGCGGCGTCGAGCGGATGACCGGCGCGAACGAACCGGTGGTGAAGAAGGTGGTGTACGACCTGTCGGCCGCGACCGGCTTCCCGCCGCCATCGCCGCCGCTCAAGGCGCAACTCACCATTCCGGAATCCAATACGGTGGTTCTGTTCGACAGCCAGAAGATGCTGCTGGCGCCCGGACTGGAAGTGCCGGCCTTTGCCGGCGCGCAGTGGAGCGACAGCCTCCCAAAGATGCTGCAGGAGAAGCTGATCCAAAGCTTCGAAAACTACGACATCGCCCACGCGCCGATGCGCCCGAACGATGCCGTGCAGCCGGACTACCAACTGCTGACCGATATCAGGAGTTTTCAGGTGATCGGTGAAGCGGATGCGCTTCGCGCCGAAATCGCGTTCAGCGCCAAGATCATCGACAAGGAAGGCAAGCTGGTCGCGGCCAAGCTGTTTCAGCAGGCGACGCCGCTCGACAAGCCTGAACCGGCTGCGGCCGTCACCGCGTTCGACAAGTCATTCGATACCATCGCCAAGCAGCTGGTGCCGTGGGCAGCGCAGGCGCTCGCAACCGGTCATGCCGACGCCGAGCGGGCCTCGACGCCCCCGGGCAGGGCGATTACCGCTCCAAGGTCTTCAGGTACGACAAAAGGTCGTTGATCTGGTCTGGATCGAGTTCGAATGCCGGCATCCGCGGGTGGCCGGTATAAATACCTTCAGCAAACGCCTCTGCCAGCGTCTCGACGGGATAGCGCGTGTGAAGCGTGCGGAACGGCGGGGCCTGTTCGAGCCGACTTTTACCGCTGCGGCCGATGGCGTGGCAGCGCGCGCAGTGTGATTTGGCGAAGCCGAGCCCGCGGCGCTCCGACGGAGTCGCGGCGGCCGCCGCTTGGCTGGCCACAATTAGCAGGATCGCCGTGCAGGCAAGTAGTCGTCCCATGAGCCGCCCGGTCGGTAAAAACAGGTCGCCAAACAACGACTTGCACGATGCATGACGGTCGTGTCATGACCTTGATCTGTGTCAAGCTGCCTTGACGAATTGCCGACATATTAACTCTTCTGGCGCAGAATGGGCGGTCAGTTGACGGCGATGCGCGCCAGGAGAGTTCAGTCTGGCGACCGCATGGAGTGATGGATGCCGCATCTCGCTTATCCGACGACGACTTGCGAGGGATTTCGCTGTGAGACGCACTGCGCGGTGCGTGGGCTGGCGATCTGTGGCGAACTCGGCCCTGCCGACCACGAAGAGTTCGAACGTCTCGCCCAGCATGTCCGTTACGGGCCGAAGGAAGCGCTGTTCTCCGAGGACGAAGTCGCTGATTCGGTTTACAGCCTAATCGAAGGGATCGCTCGCCTGTACAAGCTGCTGCCCGATGGCCGTCGCCAGATCATCGGCTTTGCGCTTCCCGGCGATTTCCTCGGAATGGCACCAGGTAACCGCTACTCCTTCTCGGCCGACTCGATCGGCGGCGTGACCGTCTGCAAGTTCTTCCGCGGTCCGTTCCTGCGCTTCATCGAAAATCGCCCGCAGATGTTGCTCCGCATGAACGACTTCGCCACCCGCGAACTCAGCCTTGCCCAGGATCAGATGCTGCTGCTCGGCCGCCGCTCCGCCGAGGAGAAGGTCGCTGCCTTCCTGGTCGGTTGGCGCGATCGTCTGGCCCGGCTGGAAGGCGTCACCAAAACCGTCAGCCTGCCGATGGGCCGTCAGGACATCGCCGACTTCCTCGGCCTGACGATCGAAACCGTAAGCCGCACCTTCACCAAGTTGGAGCGGGAAAAACTGATCGTGAGCGTTCCGGACGGGGTACGCGTGCTGGACCCGAAACGCTTCGACGCGCTCGCCGCGGCCTGAAACGCTTCACTTTCGGCCGCGCATCCGCCCGGAATCCCACCCGAGGCTACCGATGCGCGACGAAACGCCGGCCTATCTCCGAGCCCGGCATTACTTCTACGAAATTCTTGAATCCCAGGCGCAGACCTCGCGCATGGGCGTCGTCGTCAACCGCTTCATCGTCTTCTTCATCGTGCTCAGCGTCGGGATCACGGTGATGGAGTCGGTGCCGGCGATGCGCGACGACTACAGCCGGCTGTTCCAGGCGCTTGAGCTACTGTGCCTGGTGGTGTTCTCGATCGAATACTACATCCGGATCTGGATCGCGCCCGAGCATCTGCCGTACCACCACATGAGCCCGCTGCGCGCTGCGTGGGCCTACATGATCAGCCCGCAGGGCATCGTCGATTGCATCTCGGTGATGCCGCTTTGGATCGCGCTGTTCGGTCCGGACGACCTGCGGGTCTTGATTATCCTGCGGATGCTGCGGCTGCTGAAATTCGCCCGTTATTCGTCGGGCATGCGGTCGCTGCTGGAAGTGCTGGAGAGTGAGCGTCGGGCGTTGATGGCCTGCCTCGTGATCCTGGCTTGTGCCACTCTGGTCTCGGCGACCGCGATGCACATTGCCGAGGGCCATGTGCAGCCCGAAAAGTTCGGCACCATTCCTGATGCGATGTGGTGGGCGATCGTGACGCTCAGCACGATCGGCTACGGCGACGTGGTGCCGGCCACCGGCGTCGGCCGGATGATCGCCGCCGCCACCATCATCTGCGGCCTGATCATGATCGCGTTGCCGGTCGGCATCGTCGCCAACGCGTTCTCCGAGGTGATCCATCGGCGCGATTTCATAGTGAATTGGAGCATGGTGGCGCGAGTGCCTTTGTTCTCGCATCTCACCGCCGGAGACATCGCGCACATCATGCAGCTGCTGCAGGCGCGGCAGATCGAGCGCGGCGAAGTGGTCTTCCGCCGGGGCGAGCCCGCGACCGCGATGTACTTCATTGCCGAAGGTGACGTGGAAATCGAGCTGGGGCCTGAGGACAAGGGCCGCCGCATCCGACTCGGCACCGGACACTTCTTCGGCGAGATTGCAGTGCTAAAGCGGGTCGAACGCTCGGCAACCGTGAGGGCGGTGTCGCGGACGCGGCTTTTGGTCCTGGATGGCGCCGATCTACGTGCGTTGATTGCCCGCGAGCCGAGCATCGCGCGCAAGATCAACCAAATCGTCGAAGGCCGTACCGGCCGTAACCTCAACCTCGAGATCGCTGATCTCGAGGGACAGGCCGACGTCTCGGTGGAAGAGAACGCGTAAGCCGCTAAGGGCGCTTATTCCGCCGCGATCGCGTACAAGTTCGCGATCTTGATCGGGCGGTGCTTGCTGCGGCGCTTCGGAAACTCGCTGGGGCGCGTCAACGAGCGCTGGGCCGCCAGAAACGCCATCACTTTATTCCCGGCGTCAGCGAACGAGGCGCCGAGCGGCAGGCCGAACTTGCGGCAGTCTTCCGGCGACAGCGGTTGTTTGGCATGGCGGAGCGCCATCGCAGGTCCCCACCACCAGCCCGGAGCCGGAGACCGGTCGTCCGCCGGAACGGCGCGCCAAGCCGCCATTTCCTGAGCCAAACGGTTAAATTCGATGTGCTGTGCCGGATGCATGTCGTACGTCCCTGTTGTGCCGGCATAACGTCCGAAAGCCCAAAAGGTTGCAGGTCGCTGGCGTCCGTCGCCGTACGAGCAATAGTCCGGTACCGTTCTCAGTCGGGAAAACTCGTGCTAACCATTCGCATATGAACCAACGTGCCGCGATCGACATCCGCCATTCCACCTGTCCGCACGACTGCCCCTCGGCCTGCGCACTCGACGTCGAAGTGATCGACGGCTCGACCATCGGCCGGCTCCGCGGCTCGAAGCGGCAGACCTACACGGCCGGCGTCGTCTGCGCCAAAGTCGCCCGCTACGCCGAGCGCATCCATCATCCTGACCGGCTGACCTATCCGATGCGCCGTATCGGACCGAAGGGCTCCGGACAATTTGCGCGCATCTCCTGGGACCAGGCGCTGGACGAGATCGCAGCGCGGTTCGATGCCGCCGAGGCGGAGTTCGGCGCGGAGTCGGTGTGGCCCTATTACTATGCGGGCACCATGGGGCTGGTGATGCGGGACGGCATCAACCGGCTCGCCAACGTCAAAAAGTACTCGCGGTTTTACTCGACGATCTGCGCGAATGTCGCCTGGGCGGGCTTTGCGGCCGGTGTCGGCAAAGTCGCCGGCGTCGATCCGCGGGAAATGGCGAAGTCGGATCTGATCGTGATCTGGGGGACTAATCCGGTCTCGACCCAGGTCAACGTGATGACCCACGCTGCCCGGGCCCGCAAAGAGCGTGGCGCCAAGATCGCGGCCATCGATATCTACGATAACGAGACGATGCAGCAGGCCGATATCCGGATCATTCTGCGTCCGGGGACCGATGGGGCCTTCGCCTGCGGCGTGATGCACGTCCTGTTTCGCGATGGTCTTGCGGATCGCGGCTATCTGGCCCGCTACACCGACTGTCCGGACGATCTCGAGGCGCATCTCAAGACGCGGACGCCAGCATGGGCCTCTGCGATCTGCGGCGTGCCGGAGGCGGAGATCGAAGCGTTTGCGCATGCGGTGGGCCACACCAAGCGCAGCTTCTTCCGGCTCGGCTATGGCTTTACCCGCAGCCGCAACGGCGCCGCCCAGATGCACGCTGCGCTGTGTATCCCGGCGGTGACGGGGGCGTGGCGGCACGAAGGCGGCGGCGCTTTCTTCAACAACGGCGCGATCTTCGGCTTCGACAAGACTCTAATCGAGGGGCTGGATCAGCTCGATCCGGCAACGCGGGTACTGGATCAGTCCAAGATCGGCCGCATCCTCACCGGTGATGCCGAGGCGCTGGATGGCGGCGCGCCGGTTAAGGCGATGCTGATCCAGAACACCAATCCGATGACCGTCGCGCCGGAGCAGGAGTTGGTCCGCGCCGGCTTCGCCCGCGAAGACCTGTTCGTTGCGGTGCATGAGCAGTTCATGACCGAGACTGCGCTGGTGGCCGATATCGTGTTGCCGGCGACGATGTTCTTGGAGCACGACGACCTGTATTACGGCGGCGGCCATCAGCACATCTCGGTCGGCGCCCGGCTGGTCGAACCGCCCGGCGAATGCCGCTCCAATCACCAGGTGCTCCAGGGGCTGGCGCAGCGGCTCGGCGTCGATCATCCGGCGTTCGCGATGACGCCGCGCGAGGTCATCGATACGACGCTGAAAGCCAGCGGCCATGGCGGCATCGAGCAGCTCGAGGCCGATCTTTGGCGCGATCTGCAGCCGGATTTCCGCGAGTCTCACTTCCTTGACGGCTTCGCGCATCCGGACGGCAAGTTTCACTTCCGGGTCGACTGGGGCAACGTCAACCTCGCTCGCAAACTGCGGCTGGGACCGTGGCAGGAGATGCCCAGCCTGCCGGATCACTGGGCGGTGACAGAACAGGCTGACGCGCAGCATCCGTTTCGGCTTGCTACGAGCCCGGCCCGCAGCTTCCTCAACACCACCTTCAACGAGACGCCGTCGTCGCAGGCACGCGAAGGCGAGCCCAACGTGATGATGCATCCGGCCGATGCCGCCGATGTCGGCGTCGGTGAGGGCGATCTGGTGATGCTGGGGAATGCCCGGGGGGAAACGATGCTGACGGTCCGGCTCAGCAGCGGACTGCGGCGCGGCGTCTTGATCGCCGAATCAGTGTTTCCGAACCGGGCTCATCGCGGCGGACGTGGAATCAACGTCCTGACCAGCGCAGAATCAATCGCGCCGCACGGCGGTGCGGCGTTTCACGATAATAAAGTCTGGATAAAGAAGGCTGATGCGCCACTCGCGAAGCGCGACTGAGGCCCGATTAATCCGGTCGTAACCGGAGGTCGGCAGTCGTTATCGCTTCGCGAGTGCGCGTTCAGGCTCAGCGCTGGTGGCCGAGGCCGATACCGAGCTTCAGCGCCTTCTGGCGCAGCGAGCCGACGGTCCGATTGGTCAGACGGGCGATTTCCGCCACCGGAGTGCGCGCCTTCGAATGCGCCTTCAACTCCTTGATGTCTTCCTTGGTGTACTCGCGGCGAGTGATCTTGCCCTTCTTGGCGGCCTTGGCCTTGGTAGCGGTCTTCGCCGCAGCCTTGGTCACGACCTTCTTGGCCTTCTTCGACTTCGCTGCGGTCTTCGCAGTCTTTGCTTTCGCTTTCTTTGCCACGCGTAGGCTCCTTTAGTGAAGCGCCCTTCTACTACACCCATTCCGTGCCGACAATTCGGAAATTGAGAATTTCGAACTGATCGAGGCGGCTTCGGTTAGCATTAGTTTAAGTGTGTGTAGTTGGCAATTTGGCGAAATTAGGTACTCGCGCGTAGTGACTATCGCCGTTTTGTCGATGTCTTGGCTCGTTGACACCGGTCAAACTGCTGCAAATCACTACACCGGCCCGGCGCGTGCCGGGTTTTCTCGCAAAGTGGAAACGTGCCACCCAAGAGTGCAAATCGGTGCCCGTCAGCCGTGTATTTCCGAGGATCGGTGCTGCTGATGGAGACGATTTGTCGCGAATAACGCGGTGGGACGTGGTCGCGCTTAGTGTGCGCGGGCTACGCAATCCATCCAACCAAAGGCGTATCGGGGGGGGGCGCCGGCGAGATATCAGCGCGACGAGAACAGTGGAATGCGATTGATCAGCGCGGCTGTTTCGCGTTTGGCGCGAGTGCGGCGCGAGTGCGGGCGAGCGTGCGCTCGTAATAGTCCTCGCGCTCTTGCTTCAGGCTGATCTGCAGATTTCGGAAGGCTGCAATGCGTTTCGCGATCTCTTCGCGTTCTCGCGATGCAATCGTTTCAGGACGAGACACTTCAGCCTCGGAGTGTTTGGTCGCCGGAGGTATTTGCGCCCGTGAGTCGGTTTGGAACTCGGTATTTCCGCGAGCACCGGTCTGAATGCCCGCCGCAGCCGCGTCCTCAGAGCCATTATCCAGGCTGCTGCTGTCGCTGAAATCAGCGGACTCGGAGTTTGGCAGTTGCGACGTCGTCATTGCTCTTCCTAAAAGTCATCATTGGGAGCGCTGATCAGGGGCGTCAATCGAAATCGCCGCCAACGGGCTGCGGTGGTGGATAAATCGTACGGTTGGTTGCGGTGAAAGCGGTACTCGGTAGCCCAGCGCGAGAGTTGGAGCGGGTGCCAATAGCCAAGATCGATCGCGACTCCCTGAGCATCGAAGAACTCGCCGCCTTCCGGGACGAAGCGACCGATAAGCTCGCGAGAAGGTCGCCGCGCGCCAAGCTGAGCTCGCGATGCTGTCGCGCTACGGCAAGATCACGAAGAAGGGGCCCGCTGCCGCCGAGGCCAAGCCGCGGAAAGGAGCCAAGGACGCTGGGCATTCCTCGAAAGATCAGTCCGCAACGGCATAAGCAGCCCGCTGCTGCGGCCTATAGAGCGGCGACGAAGGATGTAGACGCTTTTGGAATCGCAGCGATAACGGCGCGGCGCTGCTCACGGCTTGCAATCTCTTGCCGCATCGTTCTTATTTCCGGCTCGCGGTGACGATTGATCGGTTTTGCGCCGCGTGGAAGCTTTCCTCAGATCTCCTAGCGGAAATCCAATATGTCGGATCATCACGGCCCTCTCCGCGTCGGCATCGGTGGCCCCGTGGGCTCGGGCAAGACTGCGCTGATGGACC
>NZ_QTKI01000638.1:0-1715 GCF_010820945.1 Rhodopseudomonas sp. BR0C11 | reverse complement strand
CATTCGAATTCATCATCGTCGAGCGTCAGAACGCGGTCGGCATCATCAAGCTCAACCGCCCGAAGATGCTGAATGCGCTGTCGTTCGGCGTGTTCCGCGAGATTTGCGCGGCGGTCGAGGATCTCGAGGCCGACGATGCGATCGGATGCATCCTGATCACCGGCAGCGAGAAGGCGTTCGCCGCCGGCGCCGACATCAAGGAGATGCAGCCGAAGGGCTTCATCGACATGTTCAATGAGGACTTCACCTCGATCGGCGGTGACCGGCTGGCGCGCTGCCGCAAGCCGACCGTCGCAGCGGTCGCGGGCTACGCGCTCGGCGGCGGCTGCGAATTGGCGATGATGTGCGACATCATTATCGCCGCCGACACCGCCAAGTTCGGTCAGCCGGAAATCACCCTGGGCACCATTCCGGGCATCGGCGGCACGCAACGTCTCACCCGTGCCATCGGCAAGTACAAGGCGATGGATCTGTGCCTCACCGGACGGATGATGGACGCGCAGGAGGCCGAACGCTCGGGCCTGGTCAGCCGCATCGTGCCCGCCGACAAGCTGATGGAAGAAGCGCTCGGCGCCGCCGAGAAGATTGCCACGATGTCGCGCCCCACCGCAGCGATGGCCAAGAGCGCGGTGAACCGTGCGCTGGAAACCACGCTCGCCGAAGGTCTCGCGATCGAGCGCGATCTGTTCCGGTCGACCTTCGCGCTGGAAGACCGCGCCGAGGGCATGGCGGCGTTTATCGAAAAGCGCAAGCCGAACAACCAGAACCGCTGACAACACGCTGACAGATCGCGGCCGTTGCGTCGGAAAGCGTGCACAATACCGCGCGCCTCATCGTCGCAGCGTTGCCGCATCACAACACCCCCACGCTGCAACGGCGGCTGTCGGGCCCGGTCGATTGCCTCGCGTTGCACTGCGTTCTACAAACGCTCAGGCATCGCGGGGCGGATGTCCAGGAGGGCGCGGGACCGCATGGTTTGGTGGACGAGACTCGTTGGCAGCGCGTATCGCGCTCATCGCTCGGCCTTGACCCTGGGGGTCGCGACGGCGATCGGCGTCGCAGCGGCCGGACCGGTATCGGCCGAAGGACTATCCGACGCGCTGGTCAAGGCTTACCAGTCCAACCCGCAACTCACTGCCGAACGCGCCCGTCAGCGCGCGACTGACGAGAACGTGCCGCAAGCGCTCGCCGGCTATCGGCCGCAGCTTCTGGCCACACTCGGCGCCGGGCTGCAGCAGGTGCGCAATCTGCTCCCCACCAATACCTACCAGGGCGACACGCTGCGGCCGTGGACGATCGGCGTCACCGTCACGCAGACGCTGTTCAACGGCTTCCGCACCGCCAACAGCGTGCGGGTCGCCGAGCTGCAGGTGAAGTCGGGCCGCGAGGCGCTGCGCAACGTCGGCCAGGGCGTGCTGCTCGACGCGGTGACGGCCTACACCAACGTGCTCGCCAACCAGGCCTTGGTGGCGGCGCAGAAGGCCAACGTCGATTTTCTCAGCCAGACGCTCGACATCACCAAGAAGCGCCTGAACGCCGGCGACGTCACTCCGACCGACACCGCGCAGGCCGAAGCGCGCCTCAACCGCGGACGCGCCGACCTCAACGCGGCGGAAGTGAACCTCGCGATCAGCCAGGCCACCTACGCGGCGGTGATCGGCAGTCCGCCGGGCACGCTGAGCAATGCCACGCCGGTCGACCGGCTGCTGCCGAAG
>NZ_QTKI01000637.1:0-1722 GCF_010820945.1 Rhodopseudomonas sp. BR0C11 | reverse complement strand
GGTCTCGGGGGCGTGTCGTCGCGGCGGCTTCGGCTTGGTGTCGGCCGGGGCGTCGATGGTGACCTGCGGCAGCGCCTGCTCGGCCCGCGCCGTCCCGGCCGTTAGCGCGACAGTCGTCACGATGCAGCCGACCGCGCAGCCGCGCATCATCTTTCGCCGGACACTCGCCACGCGCACCCCCTCGTGTCCTGCATCGTTGCAAGACGCGCCCGCCCCAAATCTGTTATCGCAGGCGGTCCCGGCAGAGCGCCCACGGTCGCAGCGTGCCCGGCGAGTATGACGAAGTCAATCAAACTTCATACTGACAACCTGGTAACCAGCAAGAGGCACTCGATGCACCGCGTCACCATCACGCTCGACGACGACCTGATGGAGAAGCTCGACGCCATCATCGCGGCGCGCGGCTACCAGAACCGCTCCGAGGCGATCCGCGATCTGGCGCGGATCGGCATCCAGCAGACCGCAGCGGAGACCACTGGCGGGCATTGCGTCGGCGCGATGGTCTATACCTACGATCACTCCAAGCGCGACCTGCCGCGCAAGCTGACGCAGAGCTTCCACCATCACCACGATCTGTCCCGCGCCACGATGCACGTGCATCTCGATCATGATCAGTGCCTGGAAGTGACGATCCTCGACGGCAACGCCACCGAGCTGCAGCATTTCGCCGACCACATCTTCGCCGAACGCGGCGTCCGCTATGGCCGGCTGGTGACGATCCCGGCGGAGCCGCCGGCAGAGGATCACGACCATCATCACGAGCATGACTCGTGATCCTGAGAGGCACGCCAAAAGTCCGCTCCTGACAGGAAGACTCTCAACGTCATTGCGAGCCGAAGGCGAAGCAATCCAGGGGCTCCGTGCACCTACCCGCTGGATTGCTTCGTCGCTTCGCTCCTCGCAATGACGGAACGCTTTCAGCGCTTCGGTGACTTCCGGGCGCGAGGTGTCTTTGCAGGGGCTTTCTTCGCCACGACTTTCGCCGCCTTGTCGTCGCCGATCACGCCCTCGCGCCGCTTCACGGCGTGATAGTAGGCCCACCACAGATGTGCCGCGGCGCCGCGTAGTGGGCGCCAGGGCTCGGCGAGCGGCGCCATCTGTTTCACGGTCGGGCGCGCTTTCAGGCCAAGGCCGATCCGCATCGCTTCCTGCACCGCGAGATCGCCGGCCGGCCAGGCGTCGCCGTGGCCGAGGCAGAACAACAGATAGATGTCGGCGGTCCACGGCCCGATGCCGTGCAGCGCCGTCAGCGTGGCGTGGGCGGCGTCGGCGTCTTCTTCGGCCAGCACATCGAGGTTGAGCCGTTCGGCGGCGAGCTCCTTGGCCAGCGCCTTCAGCGTCTTGATCTTCGCGGTTGAAAGACCGAGCCGCGCCAGCCGGTCGGCCCGCGCCCGCTTGATCGCGCCGTGCTCGAACGGATCGAACGCCGCCGAGACCCGGCCCCAGATCGCTGCGGCCGACGCGGTCGAGAGCTGCTGGCCGCAGACGATCGCGGCGAGGCCGGCAAAGCCCGGCTCGCGCCGGCGCAGCGCCGGCATGCCGGCGACCTGCAGCACGGGCTTGAGCCGCGGGTCCCGCTTCACCAGCGCGGTGATGGCGTCCTCGAGGTCGGCCTGGCTGTCGAGATGAATGGTCATCAGGTGGTTCGGCTTTCCGGCGTCATGCGCGGGCTTGACCCGCGCATCCATCCGCTATCGTAAAAGAGTCTCTCATCCGATGGAT
>NZ_QTKI01000636.1:0-1731 GCF_010820945.1 Rhodopseudomonas sp. BR0C11 | reverse complement strand
CTGGGCGGCGGGACGCTCTTCCAGCTCGTGGACGCGGCCGCCGAGCAGCTCGGCTTCCTTCACCTGCAGCAGCAATTGCCGGTCGAGCTCGCCGACGCGCAGGCTCAGCGCCTCGACGCGGCCGCGGGCCTCATCCAGCTCGCGCGTGGTGGAAGCGGATTCGCCGCGCTGCGCTTCGAGCCGGCTGCGGGTGGCGGCAAACTCCTTCTCGGCTTCGCCGACCCGCGCCTGCAGCTCCTCGATCTTGGTGTGCAGCGCCACCAGTTCGACCTGCCGGGTGTCGGCCAGGGTGGAGCGCTCGTTGAGCTCGGCGTTGATGCGGGCGAGCTCGGCCTGCTTCTCGGCCAGCGCGCTCTCGGCGGCGCGCAGCTCCTCGGTCTTGGCGGCGAAGTCCTGCTCGGTGGTGCGAAGCTGTTCCTGAACCGCCTTTTCGCGCGCTTCGAGCGTCTCGATCGCGGCGTTCTTCTCGGCGAGTTCGAGCTTGAGGCGATTGATCGCGTCGGTCTTCTTGCCGATCTCGGCGAACTGGCTGGTGGTCTTGTTCTTGAGCTGGTCGACGCTCATCTCCAGCCGCCGCGCCGACATCGCAAATTCAGCCCGGAGCTGGTCCTTGTCGGCCTGGATCTCCGCCATCGACAGCGGCGTCGCCGCTTCCAGCCGCTTCGTCGTCAGCCGCACCGCGCGATTATGCACCAGCGGTGCCAGCATCAGCGCGAGCAGCATCGCGACCAGAAAGCCGATCGCCAGATACATGATCTGTTCGACCATCGATGTCTCCCACACGCGCTTTGGCAAGGCGCGCGCGTTCCGCGGAGCTTGGCGCGGAGCGCGTCGGCGCGAATTCGGACGATGAACCGTTGATGGCGCGGGCGAACGTCGCCGTCCAGCCGCAAATCCATTTGCGGCACAATGCCATAAGCCGGCGCCTTCGCGCCAGTGCATTGCGGCGTTAACGTGAATCGGTAGCCGGTTACGCGCTCTGGCTGTAGGCCGCGCGGGCGGCCTGGATCAGAACGGATTCCAGGTCGCCGAGGGGGTGAACTTCAGGTAGCCGATATTGGCGCCGAGCCGCAGGCCGATGCCGGACTGGATCGGCACCAGCACGATGCCGTTGGCGGTCAGCGCGGTCATGCCGAAGCCGCCGACCACATAGGCCGAGCCGTCGATGCCGCCGAACCGCTGATAGATCGCGTTGGTGGAGGGCAGGTTGTACACCAGCGTCATGGTGCGGGCGCCGTTGCCGCCCCAGTCGAAGCCGACCGACGGGCCCTGCCAGTACACTTTCAGGTCGCCGGCGTTCTTGGTGTAGAGCGTGCCTTCGCCGTAGCGCAGGCCGGCCACGAAGGCGCCCGAGCCTTCCTCGCCGAGCACATAGCCGTTGGGCAGGCCCCACTGGCTGACCGCGCGCTCGATCACCGAAGCGAGGCCGCGCGAGACGTTGCCGAAGAAGCGGTGGCCGGCGCCGACCAGTTCGTCCGGCCCATAGGTATTCGGGCCGGCGGGGGACTTCGGTGGCAATGGCTGTTGCTGCGCCACAGCCGGCACATTCAGGGCCGCCAGCGCAACAAAGGCCAGCGCGGCGCGACGCGTCACGAAGCTCATGCAATTCACCCCTGGGTCTTCAAATCCCTTGCGCCGCTTTAACCGGATGCTGACGGGCATCCTGTAGCGACGTTTGTCCCCGACTCGGAACGTTATCGGCAGCAACTATGACGGCACAGCGGCAGGAAC
>NZ_QTKI01000635.1:0-1747 GCF_010820945.1 Rhodopseudomonas sp. BR0C11 | reverse complement strand
GTCACATTCCGGATCGATCCGCGCGCCCGGTTTTCCGACGGCAAGCCGGTCACCGCCGAGGACGTGCTGTTCTCCTGGAAGCTACTCCGCGACAAGGGCCGGCCGAACCTCCGCCTGTATTACGGCAAGGTCGCCAGCGCCGAAGCGCTCGATCCCCTCACCGTCCGGTTCGATTTCGGCGGTGCACCGGACCGCGAGCTGCCACTGATCCTCGGCCTGATGCCGGTGCTGCCGCGCCACGCGGTCGATCCCGACAGCTTCGAAGAAACCTCCCTCAAACCGCCGCTCGGCTCGGGCCCCTACCGTGTCACCAATGTTCAGGCCGGTACCAGCGTCACCCTGACACGCGATCCAAACTATTGGGGCCGCGACCTGCCGATCAACCGCGGCCTGTGGAACTTCGACGAGGTGCGGATCGATTACTTCCGCGAGTCCAATGCACAGTTCGAGGCGTTCAAGCGCGGGCTGTACGACTTCCGCGTCGAGACCGATCCGCTGCGTTGGAGCGAAGGCTATGACTTCCCGGCCGCAAGGCATGGCGACGTGATCCGCGACGCGATCAAGCCGGGCACGCCGGAGCCGACCGATACGCTGGTGTTCAACACCCGCCGTCCGGTGTTCGCCGATGTTCGGGTGCGCGAGGCACTGCTCAACCTGTTCGACTTCGAGTGGATCAATCGCAACTACTTCTTCGGCCTCTATACCCGCACCGGGGGATTCTTCGGCGGCTCCGAGCTGTCGGCCTATGGCCGCGCCGCCGATGACGGCGAGCGCAAGCTGCTCCAGCCATATCTGCCGCGGCTCCGCGCCGACATCCTGGACGGCAGTTTCCGGCTCCCGGCGAGCGACGGTTCGGGCCGCGACCGCGCCGGCCTGCGCCGGGCGCTCGATCTGCTGGAGCAGGCCGGCTACCAGCTCGACGGCACCGTGCTGCGCAAGCGCAACACCCGCCAGCCCCTCACCTTCGAGCTTCTCGTGACGACGCGGGAGCAGGAGCGGATCGCACTGGCGTTCGCCCGCGACCTCAAGCGCGCCGGCATTACCGTGTCGGTCCGCACCGTGGATGCCGTGCAGTTCGATCAGCGCCGCCTCGCCTACGACTTCGACATGATCCCGAACCGCTGGGACCAATCACTGTCGCCCGGCAACGAGCAGTCGTTCTATTGGGGGAGCGACGCCGCCGACACGCCAGGCACCCGTAACTACATGGGCGCCAAGGATCCGGCGATCGACGCGATGATTGCCGCGTTGCTACGTGCCCGCGGCCGCGCCGATTTCGTCGACGCCGTGCGCGCGCTCGATCGCGTCCTGATCTCGGGGTTCTACGTGGTCCCTGTGTACAGCGTGCGTGAGCAATGGATCGCGCGCTGGAATCGTTTAGAACGTCCGAAGGCCACCGCCCTGACGGGTTATCTTCCCGAAACATGGTGGTATCGGCCGCCGCCGCAGCAACCGCCGCAGAGGTGATCCAGTGAGCCCGCCCAACACCTCGCCGACGCTCGACGGACTGTTTCGCCGCACCCTCGCCCGTCAGCCGGATGCGATCGCGCTGATCGATCCGCCGGACAAGCAGCGCATCACCGGACAGCCGCCGCGGCGCATGACCTACGCCGAGGCCGACCGCGCGATCTCGGCGCTGGCCGCGCATTTCGTCACCGCCGGTCTGCCGAGCAATTCGGTGATCGCGGTGCAACTGCCGAACACCATCGAATTCGCGCTGACGGTGCTGGCGGCGCATCGCCCCGGC
>NZ_QTKI01000634.1:0-1757 GCF_010820945.1 Rhodopseudomonas sp. BR0C11 | reverse complement strand
CTGCACAACTGTCCCATTTCGAATCGTCATGCCGTCTTCGCCGAAGAAATCGTCGCAAGCCTCCAGCCGTGTCTGGCAGCGGATGCTGTCCGGCCGCCGGCTTGATCTGCTCGACCCGTCGCCGCTCGATGTCGAATTCGCCGACATTGCCCACGGGCTTGCCCGGGTGGCGCGGTGGAACGGCCAGACCAGCGGCGCCCACATCTTTTCGGTGGCGCAGCACACCCTGCTGGTCGAGGCGGTGATGCGGGAAAAGAATCCACGGATCGACGCCAAGCTGCGGCTTGCCGCGCTGCTGCACGACGCCCCAGAATACGTGATCGGCGACATGATCTCGCCGTTCAAGGCGGTCATCGGGGAGTCGTACAAACGGGTCGAAAAGCGCCTGCTCGGCGCGATCCACATCCGGTTCGGCCTGCCGGCGGTGCTCGACGAGGCAATCGAACGGCAGATCAAAGCCGCTGACCGCGGCTCCGCCTACCTTGAGGCCATTCACCTGGCCGGTTTCACCAAGGCCGAAGCCAAGCGGCTGTTCGGCAACGATCCGGGCCTGCCGGAGGCGATGGTCGAGGACTATTTGACGCCCTGGCCGGCCGGAAAGGCCGAAAAGCGCCTGCTTGCCCGGTTCGAGAGCCTGAAGGCCTAAGTCTCGTCATCGCGCTTTCACCGCCCGCGGCGCAGGATTAAGATCGCGCCAACCTCGGAAAGGCCCATGATTCACGTCTGCTCGCTCGCAGCCTTGCATCCGACCGTTGCGGCGACCGAGGCCAGCCATGTGCTCTCGGTGATGGCCAATGTCGGTCAGGTGCAACGCCCCGCCACGGTGCTCGAATCCAATCATTTGCGGATCGAGATGGACGACATCACCGAGGTGATGGACGGCTTCAACGCGCCGAATCTCGATCACATCACCCAGGTGCTCGACTTCGTCCGAAGCTGGGACCGGTCGGCTCCCCTGGTGGTGCACTGCTACGCCGGCATCAGCCGCTCCACCGCCAGTGCGTTTGCGGCCGCCTGCGCGCTCAATCCGCACCGCGACGAGGTGACGATCGCCCGGCAGATCCGCCGGGCCTCGCCCTGCGCTTCGCCGAACCGGTTGATCGTGGCACTGGCTGATCGGGCGCTGGGGCGGCAGGGGCGGATGTTGCGCGCCCTCGAAGTGATCGGCCCAGGCGATCTCAGCATCGAGGGCGTGCCGTTTCGCGTCGATCTCGAATGAGCCTGCCCTTCGAGATGAGCGACAAGTCGACCGTTCCGATCGAGATCGGGCTGACCGCGGCGATCGTCGCGATCGAGGCCAACCAGCCGATGATCCTGACCGCCTCGGGCGACGGCGGCGGCAGCCTCGCCGGCCTTCCTTCCGGCCCGTTCGACGCCATCACCCACCGCACCCTGGAAATCGGGCTGCGCGCCTGGGTGGAAGAGCAGACCGGCCTGCGGCTCGGCTATGTCGAGCAGCTCTACACCTTCGGCGACCGCGGCCGTCATGCCCGACTCGGTGACACTGAAGTCCACGTCGCATCGATCGGCTATCTGGCGCTGACCCGCGCCGCCGACAACGCCGCGCGCGCGGCGGGCGCCACCTTCGAACCCTGGTATCGGTTCTTCCCGTGGGAAGACTGGCGCGAACAGCAGCCGGCGATCATCGCCCGTGACATCATCCCCGAACTCACCGCCTGGGCCGCCCAGGCCGAAGAGCCGGGCATGGCGCGCGCGCTGGCGCGGCGGGATCGGGTGCGGCTGTTCTTCGGCATGGA
>NZ_QTKI01000633.1:0-1775 GCF_010820945.1 Rhodopseudomonas sp. BR0C11 | reverse complement strand
GTGCCAGCGATACATCCGCTCCAGGCCGCCGAGCCAGGCGGCTAATCGCGGCTCGCGCAGCATCAGCAGCAGGCTGACCAGCAATAGGCCACAGCCGAGCCAACCGGTGACGATGCCGGCGGCGCGGATCGGCGGCAGACCTTCGGGAAACGCCCAGATCGCAAAGCCCGCCGGCACCACGCACGACAGCAGCGGAACCGACCACTGGCGCACAGCTGCAGCAGCGGCTGCCATGGCCTCAATCCCGCCCGGACTTCAGATGGTCACAGAAGTCGCGGCCGCCATGCGGCAGGTCGAGCCCGCGCTCGCGCGCCCGCTGTACCATCAGCGCGTGATGTTCGGCCCGATAGGCTTCGCACGCATTGTAGTCGGTGAAGCTGCGCACCCGTCCCTGATGTTCGATCCGCTCCTGCGGCGACATCAGCATCCAGCCGCGGGTATTGCCCTCGTCGGCGCGCCATGGCGCAGCCTGCGCTGGGGCAGCCCACGGTATCAGCGCCAGCACATTAATCATCACGGCAGCACACGCCGCCAAGCGGATGCAGAGCATAACCGTCATCCCGCTGCGATGCGACGGCTCAGCTTAGCGCGCCCACAGCGGTTGTGAAGATGACTCAGATCAAGCAACGGGCGAAAGGGGAATCCACCCGCTCTCCGTCATTGCGAGCGAAGCGAAGCAATCCAGGCCACAGACACAGCTTGGATCGCATCGTCGCTTCGCTCCCCCGCAATAACGAGGAGGGAGCGCTGACGAAGCTATTACTTCTTGTCCGTCTTCTTCGCCGCTTCGCGGGCGTCCTTGATCGCCTGCTTGAACAGCGCGACGTCGAGCACGCCGGGCACGCGGAAGCGGCCGACGATGAATGACGGCGTACCCTGGAAGCCGAACGCCTTGGCCTGGGTGTCGTTGCGCTTGAGGATTGCCTCGATCGTGGCGCGGTTGGCGTCGAGATCCTTGGTGGCGCGATCGACATCAATGCCGCCGGCCTTGAGCGTCTCGTTCAACGTGGTCTCGGTCAGCTTCGAGGTCGCGCCGATCAGCGCTTCGTGCGCCTGCAGAAATTTGCCTTGGTACTTCGAAGCGAGCACCAGCTTGGCGGCATCGACCGAGACGCCGCCGAAAATCGGCCAGTCCTTCAAGACCAGGCGGATGTTGCCATCCTCCTTGACTACCTTCATCAAGTCCGGCGCCACTTTCTTGCAGTACGGGCAGCGATAGTCGGACCATTCGACGATGGTGATGTCACCCTTCGGATTGCCGGCGACCGGGATCTCGGCGTCGTAAAGCACCGCGTCGGTCGACAGTACATCCTCGGCGTCCGGCGCGGTCGGGGCCGCTCCGGCCTTGGCGGCAACAAGCGCGGGAGCGAGAGCGAGCGCCGCCGTCATGGCCGACCGTCGGGAGATCATCATCAGGTTCCAATCCTCAGGCTTTAGGCGGGCCTGTTGTGCACCGGATCGCGGCGTCGTGCCATCACTTTGCCGTGGCCGGCGGCGGATTTGGCGTTTTGTCGCGCAACACGATGTAGATCGCCGGAATCACCAGAACCGTGAGCAGGGTCGATGACGCCAGGCCGAACAGCAGCGAGATCGCCAGGCCCTGGAAGATCGGGTCGAGCAGGATCGTCGCCGCACCGATCATCGCCGCCAGCGCGGTGAGCAGGATCGGCTTGAACCGGACCGCGCCGGCCTGCAACACGACCTCGCGCAACGTCTTGCCGGCGCCGCCCGAGTGCCGAATGAAGTCGACCAGCAGGATCGAGTTGCGCACGATG
>NZ_QTKI01000632.1:0-1780 GCF_010820945.1 Rhodopseudomonas sp. BR0C11 | reverse complement strand
CTCGGCACCCGCGACGCGCTCGATGCACTGAAGCCGGTCTTCGAATCCGCAGGAATCGCCAAGGTCGGCTTCGCGATCAAGTTTGCCGCAGTGCTGCTGGCGCAGCATGGCCTGACCTTGCGCAACATCGACGATCCGCAACTGATGTCCTACGCGCTCGATGCCGGCCGCGGCAGCCATGGGCTGGATGCGCTGTCGGAGAGCAATCTCGGCCATACGCTGCACACGCTGACCGAGCTGACCGGCACCGGCAAAAACAAGATCGGCTTCGATCAGGTCGGAATCGACCGCGCCACCGCCTATGCGGCCGAGCGCGCCGACGTGAGCTTGCGGCTCGCGCGCGTGCTGAAGCCGCGCCTTGTCGCAGGCAGCATGACCGCGGTGTACGAGACGCTGGAACGTCCGCTGGTCGGGGTGCTGGCGCGGATGGAGCGGCGCGGCATCTCGATCGACCGACAGGTGCTGTCGCGGCTGTCGTCCGATTTCGCCCAGACCGCGGCGCGGATCGAGGCCGAGATCCGCGAGCTCGCCGGCGAGGACATCAACATCGGCAGCCCGAAGCAGCTCGGCGACATCCTGTTCGGCAAGATGGGCCTGCCGGGCGGCAGCAAGACCAAGACCGGCGCGTGGTCGACTTCGGCACAGGTGCTCGACGAACTCGCCGAGCAGGGCCACGAATTCCCGAAGAAGATTCTGGAGTGGCGGCAGGTCAGCAAGCTGCGCTCGACCTACACCGACGCGCTGCCGACTTACGTGCATCCGCAGACCCATCGCGTCCACACCACCTACGCGCTCGCCGCGACGACGACGGGCCGGCTGTCGTCGAACGAGCCGAACCTGCAGAACATCCCGGTGCGTACCGAAGACGGCCGCAAGATCCGCCGCGCCTTCGTGGCGACCCCAGGGAACAAGCTGGTGTCGGCCGACTACTCGCAGATCGAACTGCGCCTGCTCTCCGAAGTCGCCGACGTCCCGGCTTTGCGAAAAGCGTTTCAGGACGGCATCGATATTCACGCGATGACCGCGTCGGAGATGTTCGGCGTCCCGGTCGAAGGCCTTCCGTCGGAAATCCGCCCCCGCCCCACAGCGGTCCATTTCGGCATCTACGGCATCTCGGCGTTCGGCCTCGCCAATCAGCTCGGCATCCCGCGCGAGGAAGCCGGCGCCTACATCAAGCGCTACTTCGAACGCTTCCCGGGCATCCGCGCCTATATGGACGAGACCCGCGACTTCTGCCGCACGCATGGTTACGTCACCACGCTGTTCGGCCGCAAATGCCACTACCCGGACATCAAGGCCTCTAACCCGTCGATCCGCGCCTTCAACGAACGCGCCGCGATCAATGCCCGGCTGCAGGGCTCCGCCGCCGACATCATCCGCCGCGCCATGGTGCGGATGGAGGATGCGCTCGCCGAGAAGAAGCTCAGCGCCCAGATGCTGCTGCAGGTCCACGACGAACTGATCTTCGAAGTGCCGGAAGCCGAGGTCGAAGCGACGCTGCCGGTCGTGCGCAGCGTGATGCAGGACGCGCCATTCCCGGCGGTGATCCTCAACGTCCCGCTGCAGGTGGACGCGCGGGCGGCGGATAATTGGGACGAGGCGCACTAAACATCTCGATCGCTTGTCGAGACTGATCCGCAGCGGGCACTGCATAACCTCTCCCGCCTGCGGGAGAGGTCGGATCGCGCAGCGATCCGGGTGAGGGCACTCCCCTCCGCGAATGCGAACTCACTGCTCGGGGCGCCCTCACCCCAACCCACTCCCGCAGGCGGGAGAGGGA
>NZ_QTKI01000631.1:0-1782 GCF_010820945.1 Rhodopseudomonas sp. BR0C11 | reverse complement strand
CGGCGGGGCCACGTTCAAGGGCGGCGAGCCGTTCCTCCAGCACATGCGCGGTCGGATTGCCGATCCGCGAATAGACGAAGCCGAACTCCTCGAAATTCACCAGCCGGTCGGCACGTTCGGTGGTCTGCAGATCGAACGATGTGCTCTGATAGATCGGCACTTGTGTGGCGCCGGTGGCCGGATCGGCGCGAAACGAGCCACCGTGGAGAGCGAGCGTATCGATATTGCCAGGAAGCAGTGGTTGCACAGTTTGCAGCGACATGAGGTCTTCCTTCGAAACAGAGCTACGGCCTGAAATTAAGCGCGGGATGCCGATCGCTTGCCGCGGGCGATACGGTGATTGACGGCGCGCGCAGCCGCGTCGCCGAGCAACTGAACGGACTGAACGATGGCGACGAGCACGATCACGACCGCAGCCATCACCTCGGGCATGAAGCGCTGATAGCCGAACCGCACGCCGAGATCGCCGAGGCCACCGCCGCCGACGGTGCCGGCCATCGCCGAGTAGCCGATCAGGCTGACCAGCGCGACGGTCTGCCCGGCGACGATGCTCGGCAGCGCTTCCGGGATAATCACGCGAACGATGATCTGCAGTGGCGAGGCGCCGATCGCCTCGGCGGCTTCAATCAGCCCCCGATCGACCTCACGCATCGCGGTCTCGGCAAGCCGCGCGAACAGCGGCGTAATAGCCACAGTGAGCGGAACGATCGCGGCACTGGTGCCGACCGAGCTGCCGGCGACGAAACGCGTGAACGGGATGATCGCCACCATCAGGATGATGAAGGGCGTCGACCGAACCAGGTTGACCACCGTGCCCAGCACCCGATTGAAGATCGGCAGCGGCAGAATGTGGCCCGGCGACGTCACCACCAGCAGGACGCCCAGCGGCAGGCCGAGCGCAGTCGAGACCACGGCCCCGACCGAGACCATGTAGGCGGTCTGTTTGAGCGACTCAACGAGCAGCGCTGTGACGGCAGGCGACAGCAGATCGAACGGCATGACCGATGACTTCCACGACTAATCCGAGGGAGGAAAGATGCGACAGCACGGCGGGCAGCTTGTCGCCGGCCCCACCCGCCACCAGCGTCAGCACGCCGAGCGGCCGGTCGCCGACATAATCGATCCGCCCGTGCAGAATATTGGGCTGGACGCCAAACACCGACACGAGATCAGCAACGATCGGGTCGTGCGCCGCGGTTCCCGTGAACACGATGCGCAGCACCGGATCGCTGCCGGGCACGGCCTCCGGCAGGAGCTGCGCCGCCACCGGTGCCGGCAATTCGTGCGCCACAAGGCCGGACAGGAACGACCGCGCCACCGCTGATTTCGGAAACGCCAGCACGTCGAATGTCGCGCCCTCCTCCACCACCCGGCCATGATCGAGCACCGCCACGCGGGTGGCGATGTCACGCACCACGTGCATCTCGTGGGTAATCAGCACGATGGTGAGGCCGAGCTTGCGATTGATGTCGCGCAGCAGCGCCAAGATTTGGTCGGTGGTCTCCGGATCGAGCGCCGAGGTTGCTTCGTCGCACAGCAGCACCGACGGATCGAGCGCAAGCGCCCGGGCAATTCCGACTCGCTGTTTCTGACCGCCGGACAATTCAGACGGATAGGCGTCAGCCTTATGTGCGAGCCCGACAAGATCGAGCAACGGCGGAATCCGCCGCGCAATCTCAGCGCGCGGCAGCCCCGCCACCTTAAATGGCAGCGCGACGTTGCCGGCGACCGTGTGCGACGACAGCACGTTGAAGTGCTGGAAGATCATGCCGATATCACGTC
>NZ_QTKI01000630.1:0-1784 GCF_010820945.1 Rhodopseudomonas sp. BR0C11 | reverse complement strand
ACGCCGAAATGTGCATGATGGCCGCCGACACCATGGAAGCGCTCGGCATCCCGCGCGGCAGCTACATGGTGAAGGTGAATAACCGCAAGGTGCTTGACGGCATCCGCGAAGCGCAAGGCATCGACAGCGACGCGCAGTGGCTCACCGTGATGCGCGCGATCGATAAGGCCGACAAGTTTCCGATCAAGGATATCATCTTACTACTTGGCGCCGGTCGTTGGGACGGCGGCGAGGAAGGCAAAGGCGACTTCACCAACGGCGCCGGCCTGAACGACACGCAGATCCAGGCGATCATCAGCTTCACCGGTGACAAGGATGCCGGCGTCAGCACCCAGGGCGCCGACAACCAGGCGACGGTCGCCAACATGCGGGCGCGGGTCGAAGGTTCGAAGACCGGCGGCGACGGCGTCGCCGAACTCGCCACCATCGCGGAGCTGGCGGAAGCCGGCGGCTATGGCGATTGCATCCGCATCGATCCTTCCGTCGTCCGCGGCCTCGAGTACTACACGGGCCCGGTGTACGAGGTCGAACTGCTGCTCGAGACCAAGGACGAAAAGGGCCGCCCAATTCGGTTCGGCTCGGTCGGCGGCGGCGGGCGCTATGACGGTCTGGTGTCGCGCTTCCGCGGCGAGCCGGTGCCGGCGACCGGATTCTCGATCGGGGTGTCGCGGCTGCAGGCGGCGCTGACGCTGATCGGCCAGCTCGACAACAAGCCGCAGCCCGGCCCCGTGGTGGTCACCGTGTTCGGCGGCGAGATCGCCGGCTACCAGAAGATGGTCGCCACGCTTCGCAAGGCCGGCATCCGCGCCGAATTGTACTTGGGCAATCCCAAGCATTCGCTCGGCCAGCAGATGAAATACGCCGACAAGCGCAACTCGCCCTGCGCGATCATCCAAGGCTCGGACGAGAAGCAGCAGGGTATCGTGCAGATCAAGGACCTGATCCTGGGCGCCGAACTGGCGTCGCTGGAGAAGGACCGCGACGAGTACTTGAAGAAGCAGGCCGAGGCGCAGTTCTCCTGCAAGGAGGATGAGCTGGTCGCCAAGGTGCAGGAGCTGCTGCAGCGCCGCGGGGTGAGCTGGAGTTAGTCGTCATTCCGGGGCGCTCGCGCAGCGAGCGGCCCCGGAATCCCGAAACTCAGGGCACCATGAGATTCCGGGTTCGCGCGATGCGTGCCCCGGAATGACAACAACAACAAAGACCAAGCAAAACGGGAGAAACCACCGATGCCCGAGATCACCGTCAACATGGCCGCTGGCCGCACCGATGAGCAGAAGGCCGGGATGATGCGCGACATCACCCAGGCGCTGGTGACGCATCTTGGCGTCGCCGCCGAAGACGTGGTGATTCAGATCAACGAAGCTCCGCTCACCAACAAAATGAAGGGCGGCAAGACCTTCGTCGAGCGCAAGGCGGCGCAGGGCAAGTAGGTCATTCTGTCCCATCCGTCGTCATTCCGGGGCGCTCACGACGTGAGCGAACCCGGAATCTCGCGCTGTTGAATGGTTGGCTGATCACTTCGGGATTCCGGGTTCGCCGCTCGCGCGGCGCGCCGGAATGACGAGAGTGCGGCGGGGCAATTAGCAAGGAAGACTGCGATGGACGCACGCGACTTCATCACCGTCGGCATGAGCGCCGAGCGGCTGACCACGGTGACGCAGGACATCACCGTGCAGCACTTCGTGCCGTCGATGCCGGCGGTGTTCGCGACCCCGATGATGATCCTGGTGATGGAAATGACCTCGGGCGACGCGATCGCGCCGAAGCTTCCCCAAGGCTGGGTG
>NZ_QTKI01000629.1:0-1793 GCF_010820945.1 Rhodopseudomonas sp. BR0C11 | reverse complement strand
GGCGTGGGACCGCAAACGGCAGAACGAGGGCATCCTCGGTATCGCCGCCAAACTGCTCGCCGGCGAGCCGTTCACGCCGGAGACGCCGGAAGACCGCTGCTACTGGGTCGACTCGGTGACGCTGCAGCGCGCCTATCAGGCCACCTGTCCGTGGCTCGCCACGATGTCCAAGGACGACATCAAGGCGCTGATGAAAGAGCTGCACGCCCGCGTCGACTATCTCACCGTCACCGGCTCGCTCAACGAAGAGCTCACCGACCAGCACTACTGATTGGATCCCGCCATGAACTGTCAATTCAAGCCGAAGGACCGGATCGGCACCATCAATCCGATCTTCACCTGCCAGCCGGCCGGCGCGCAATACGCCTCGATCGGCATCAAGGACTGCATCGGCATCGTCCACGGCGGCCAGGGCTGCGTGATGTTCGTCCGCCTGCTGATCTCCCAGCACCTGAAGGAGAGCTTCGAAATCGCCTCCTCGTCGGTGCATGAGGACGGCGCGGTGTTCGGCGCGCTCGACCGGGTCGAGGAAGCGGTCGACGTGCTGCTGATGCGCTATCCCCACGTCAAGGTGGTGCCGATCATCACCACCTGCTCGACCGAGGTGATCGGCGACGACGTCGACGGCGTCGTCACCAAGCTGCAGGAAGAGTTGCTCGACGTGAAATATCCGGACCGCGAGGTCCATCTGATCCCGATCCACTGCCCGAGCTTCGTCGGCAGCATGGTGACGGGCTACGACGTTGCGGTGCGCGACTTCGTCAAGCACTTCTCCAAGAAGGACAAGCCGAGCCTGAAGATCAATTTGATCACCGGCTGGGTCAATCCGGGCGACGTCAAGGAGCTCAAGCATCTCTTGGCCGAGATGCAGGTCGAGGCCAACGTGCTGTTCGAGATCGAGAGCTTCGATAGTCCGCTGATGCCGGACAAGAGCGCGGTGTCGCACGGCTCGACCACGATTGCGGACCTGACCGCGACCGCGGACGCGCAAGGCACCATCGCGCTCAACCGCTACGAAGGCGGCCTCGCCGCCACCTGGCTGCAGACCCGCTGGGACGTGCCGGCGGTGATCGGCCCGACTCCGATCGGAATCCGCAACACCGACACCTTCCTGCGCAACGTCAAGGAGATGACCGGCAAGCCGATCCCGGAATCGCTGGTCAAGGAACGCGGCATCGCGCTCGACGCCATCACCGACCTCGCCCACATGTTCCTGGCCGACAAGAAGGTGGCGATCTACGGCAATCCGGATCTGGTGCTCGGCCTCGCCGAATATTGCCTCGATCTGGAAATGAAGCCGGTGCTGCTGCTGCTCGGCGACGAGCACGCCGGCTACGCCACCGACCCGCGGATCGCGGCGCTGAAGGACAACGTCGACTATCCGATGGAGATCATCACCAACGCCGACCTGTTCGAACTCGAAGACCGGATCAAGAACGGGCTCGAACTCGACCTGATCCTCGGCCACTCCAAGGGGCGGTTCGTCGCGATCGACTACAACATCCCGATGCTGCGGGTCGGCTTCCCGACCTATGACCGCGCCGGCCTGTATCGCTACCCCGTCGTCGGCTACGCCGGCGCGACCTGGCTCGCTGAACAGATGGCCAACACGCTGTTCAACGACATGGAGGTCAAGAAGAACCGCGAATGGATCCTGAACGTGTGGTGATCACGGTCATGATCTGGTCCGGCGACGGTTTGCCATGTCCGTCGCCGGACTCTTCTTTCTCCTGACGGCCGCGAGACAACCGATGAAGATCGCAGCTTACGTCAACGCCGAGGGCGAGGTCGCC
>NZ_QTKI01000063.1:0-17071 GCF_010820945.1 Rhodopseudomonas sp. BR0C11 | reverse complement strand
GGTGCTGGCCGGCAACGAGCCGTTTTATCCGCTATATGTCGCGTTCGTCGGCGGCACCGGCGGGATGCCATGGCTGTTGCTGACGCTGCTGTCGTTTCCGTGCTTCCTCGCGGTGCCAGCGCTGGCCCGTCTCCAATCACGGCTCGGGCGGGTGACGCTGTCCCTGATCGCGACCGGCAACACGATATTCTGCACCTGGCTGCTCGGCGTGCCCTCCGGCGTCGAACTGTTTCTGCTGCCCTGCGCGATGCTGGCCAGCGTGCTGTTTCGTCCCAGCGAACGCCTGTTGATGCTGCCGCTGTCTGGCGTGCCGGTCGCGGCCTACCTGTTCCTGCACGATCGCTACGCGCCGCCGCCGCACAGCTACCAGCCGGCCGAATATGCCGGCCTGTTCTCGATGAACGCCTTCAGCGCCGCCATGATCTCGATCTTCATCGGCATGGTCTTCTCGCGCCTGTACGCGGCCGACCGGACCGGCGCGTAACGTTTCTGCCGTCAGCAGAAAGATCGAGAAACACCCCGCCTTATCGCAGCCGCCGCAGGCATGCTATCGGGTGATCGGAGCGGCCGGGCATCACGGTGGTCGCGATCGCTGGGGATCTCGATGGTGGATGTTGGACGGCAGGACGACGGCACGACAGGCACGCCGGTGATCGCGCCGCGTTCGATCCCTGCGGCATCTCCAGCTGTCGGCCAGCCACGCGACAAATCCCGCGATTGGCTCGACATCGCGGCGTTCCTGATCGTGCTCGCCGCCGCGATCGGCATAGCCGGGATCATGCTCGCCGGCTACTATCACGCGCCTGACCTACTGTGGCGCGGTTTTCACCACGACCGCAATTCGCACTACAGCTTTGGACTCGATCTCGCACTGGCGGTCCGGACCTTCGATCCCGCCTGGTTTTTCGGCGAGCTCGAGAAGGCCAAGGTCTGGCCGCCGTTTCACGGGCTGGTGCTGAGCGCCGTCTTGCTGCTCGGCGGCATCGACCATCGGCTCGGCATCGTCCCCAGCCTGATCGGCTGGGTGACGACGGTCGCTTTCGTCTGGCTGATCGCACGGCGGTTGTTCGTCGACCGTTGCAGCGGCCTGTTCGCCGCGGCGGTTGCGGTGATCTTCACCGCCGCCAGCCCGGCCTTCCGCCTGATCAGCGCCGACGTGATGCTGGAAGGCCTCGGCGCCGGCCTGTCGGCTGCCGGACTGTGGGCCTATCTGCGCGCCGAAGCCAAGCCGGATGCACCCGGACGCTGGCGGCTGCTGGCGCTGATCCTGACCGTGCTGTTCTTCCACAAGGGCAACTATTGGGGACTGCTGATCGCGCCGCTGGCGATCGCCTATGCCTCCGAGCATTGGGCACCGATCGCCCGAACGCTTCGGCAGATCTGGGCGGCGACACGTCTGAAGGCGGTGCTGAAGGCAACGGCCGGCTCACCGTTCTTGATCCTCGCAGCGTTGGTGGCGGGCCTGGTCGCAGCGATCTATGCACACGGGCCGACCGCGCTGGAGCTGTTCGGCCGCTCGGTGTCGCTGTATCCGCCGGAAAACCTGACCACGGCCGCCTATGCGCTGGTCTTCCTGTGGTGGACGTTCACCTGGTTGCGCCACCGCGCCGCGATCGACCGGACACTCGGCACCGCCGGGCGGGCGCTGCTGTATTGGCACCTGACGCCGATCGCGATCTCGTTTCTGCTGCCGCACCGGCTGTCGAAATTCCTTTGGTTCGTCAGCCCCGCCAATAATCCCGATCCGAACCACAGCCTCTCCCTCGGCCTCCAGTTCTATTGGCGCGTGTTCGCCGACGGTTTTCATCTGGTGCCGTGGCTGGCGCCAATCGCCATCGCTCTGGCGCTGATCGGACTGATCGCGATTCCGAAGCTGACGCCCGGAGCCCGCGCCGTCTTCCTGTTCGCGCTGCTGGCCTGGGTCGGCGTGATCGCGCATCCGCAGCACCAGGGTCGGTTCATGTCGACCTGGGTATTTTCGGTGTGGATCTGCTCCGGCGTGGGCGCCGGCGTGCTGCTGACTCTGACCCGTCGCTGGCTGTCACCGCTGTGGCGAGGGGCGGTCGCGACCGCTCTGGCCGCCGCGCTGCTCGCGGTGAACCTGACGTCGCCGATGCCGAAGGCGGCTGCAACTTACGCACTGCAGGACGCCTCGGGCCCGAGCGATCTCGAACTGATCCGCCCGTATCTGGCTGAGCTCGACGGCGTACACGAGGTGGCGATGTTCACCACGTTCGGCATGAGCAAGCTGTTCGCCTGGGTGATCCGCGAACGCTGCCGTTGCCACACCATCGTCGATGACCCGTTTATCGCCGGCGTAACCTCGCGCGAGGACGCCCGGGCGCTGATGAGCGAGCGCATCGCGCAATCGACCGCCGATGTCGTGGTGATCATCGACGCGCCTCATAGCCGCGACGACGGCCCCGCCTTCGGATGGGTGTATGCCAACATGGTCGGTATCGTCGATGCGATGGCCGACCAGACCCGCTACGTACGCGGCACCAGCTACGCGCTGCCGATCGGCGATGCGACCGCAACGATCTGGCGCCGCCGCTAAACCGTGTTTGTTGCATTGCGAGAACAGCACGACCGGTGCGGCATCGGGTCGCCTTGCCGGGCAGATGTCCGCACCACCGGTAACGATAGGCGGGATTACGCAGCGGCTTGCGTCAAGTCTCTCTTCCCAAACTCAAATAGTCGAATATCGTCGGGTGGCCGGCTAAGCTACGCTCCGGCAAAATGACAGCAACGCCTCCCAGAAGGCGGCTCAAAAGAATGCTGCGGCACGAGGATCAGGCGCGAACAACGCGCCGGCCGGTGTCCAGGAGGAAATCGGGCTTGGAACACGCATTGGAAGTGCGCAATGTCTCCTTGCGCTTTGGCGGCGTCCGCGCGCTGAGCGAGGTGAGCTTTGCCGTGAATCACGGTGAGCTGTTTTCCATCATTGGACCGAACGGCGCCGGCAAGACCTCCGTGGTCAATTGCATTTCCGGCCGCTACCAGCCGAGCGAAGGCCAGCTGTTCTACCATGGCCGCGACATCACAGGGCTGAAGCCAAACGCCCGCGCGTCGCTCGGCATCGGCCGCACCTTCCAGAATCTCGCGCTGTTTCACCACATGAGCGTGCTCGACAACATCATGGTCGGGCGCCACCACCTCTTGAAGAACAACTTCCTGACCGGCGCGCTGTACTGGTTTGGCGCGCGCCGCGAGGAGCTCGCCCACCGCCAGAAGGTCGAAGAGATCATCGATTTTCTCGACCTGCAGTCGGTGCGCAAGGCGACCGCCGGCACCCTGTCCTACGGCCTGCGCAAGCGCGTCGAACTCGCCCGCGCGATGGCGCTGGAGCCGACGCTGATCCTGCTCGACGAGCCGATGGCCGGCATGAACTTCGAAGAGAAGGAGGACATGGCCCGCTACATCGTCGACCTCAACGAAGAGTTCGGCATGACAGTGGTGATGATCGAACACGACATGGGCGTGGTGATGGACATCTCCAACCGCGTCGTGGTGCTGGATTTCGGCCGCAAGATCGCCGAGGGCGATCCGGCCGAGGTGCTGGCAGATCCGCACGTCAAGCGCGCTTATCTCGGCGAAGAGGACGAGGTTCTAGTCGATCCTGACGATGCGCCGGACCATCCGACGGCGGCGGAGCGTGTGGCATGATGGACTATGCCGGCCGCGTCGCGGCAGCCGACACCTTTCCGAAGCTGCTGCGGCTCAACGCAAAGGAATTCGGGACCGAGATTGCGCTGCGCGAAAAGGATCTCGGGCTGTGGCGGGTGTTCACCTGGGCCGATTATCAGGCCCGCGTGCACGACTTCGCGCTCGGCATGATCGAACTCGGCCTCGGCCACGGCGACGTGATCGGCATCATCGGCGACAACCGGCCCGACTGGGTCGCGGCCGAAATCGCCGCGCATGCGATCGGCGGCCTCAGCCTCGGTCTGTACCGCGACGTGCTCGATGAGGAAGCCGACTATCTGCTCAATTACGGCGAGGCCAAGCTGGTGTTCGCCGAGGACGAAGAGCAGGTCGACAAGCTGCTCGGCCTCGCCGACCGCGCGCCGCATCTGAAGCACATCGTCTATTCCGATCCGCGCGGGATGCGGAAATACGACGATCCGCGGCTGCTGCCGGCCGATCAGCTCGCCAAACTGGGGCGCGATCGCGCCAGCCGCGAGCCGGGCCTGTACGACCGGCTGGTCGACGCCACGCAAGGCGAGGACGTCGCGATCCTTTGCACCACCTCGGGCACCACCGCGCATCCCAAGCTGGCGATGCTGGCGTCCGGGCGCGTGCTGAAACACTGCGCGACTTATCTGAGCTTCGACCCGAAGGGACCAGACGACGAATACGTCTCGGTGCTGCCGCTGCCGTGGATCATGGAGCAGGTCTACGCGCTCGGCAAAGGGCTGCTGTGCCGGATGAAGGTCAACTTCGTCGAAGAGCCCGACACGATGATGAACGACTTCCGCGAGATCGCACCGACCTTCGTGCTGTTCGCGCCGCGGGTCTGGGAAGGCATCGCGGCCGACGTCCGCGCCCGGGTGATGGACGCCTCGCCGCTGAAGCAGCGGCTGTATGACGTCGGCATGAAGACCGGCCTGGCCGCGCTCGACCAGGGCCAGCATTCGGCGTTCGCCGACGCGGTGCTGTTCCGCGCGCTGCGCGACCGCCTCGGCTTCACGCGGCTGCGCTCGGCCGCGACCGGTGGCGCCGCGCTCGGCCCCGACACTTTCCGGTTCTTCCGCGCCATGGGCGTGCCGCTGCGCACGCTGTATGGCCAGACCGAACTGCTCGGCGCCTATACGCTGCACAAGGCGGATGCGGTTGATCCCGACACCACCGGCGTGCCGATGGGCGCCGAGATCGAGATCAAGGTCCTGAACCCGGACGTCCAGGGCATCGGCGAAGTGGTGGTGCGCCACCCCAACATGTTCCTCGGCTACTACAAAAACCCGGAAGCCTCGACCGCCGACATCAAAGACGGCTGGATGTATTCTGGCGACGCTGGCTATTTCAACGGCGCCGGCCAGCTCGTTATCATCGATCGCATCAAGGATCTCGCCGAGCTGTCACACGGCGAGCGATTCTCGCCGCAATACATCGAGAACAAGCTGAAGTTCTCGCCCTACGTCGCCGAAGCGGTGATCCTCGGCGCCGGCCGCGACATGCTGGCAGCGATGATCTGCATCCGCTACTCAATCATCTCGAAATGGGCGGAGAAGAAGCGGATCGCCTTCACCACCTATTCGGACTTGGCATCCCGGCCCGAAGTGTACGAGCTGCTGCGACGGGAAGTCGAAACTGTCAACGCCACGCTGCCGCCGGCGCAGCGGATCGCCCGCTTCCTGCTGCTCTACAAGGAACTCGACGCCGACGACGGCGAACTGACCCGCACCCGCAAGGTCCGCCGCAGCGTGATCAACGACAAATACGCCGACATCATCGACGGCATCTATGGCGGCAAGAGCGACATCCCGGTCGACACGACTATTCAGTTCCAGGACGGCACCACCCAGCGGATCAGGACCACGCTGAAGGTGGTGGACCTCGGCGGCGGCCACGCCCATGCGGAGGCAGCGGAATGACACCCGCCCTCGCCGCCACCGTCATGCCGGGGCTTGTCCCGCGCATCCACGAACAGCGACCGCGGCAAGACGTGGATAGCCGGGACGAGCCCGGCCATGACGTCGAAAAGCATCGTCGTCTAACGGCGTCATGCGCGGGCTTGACCCGCGCATCCATCGTTCAAAGAAGATGGATTGCCGGGTCAAGCCCGGCAACGACGTGGGAGGCAAGAAGATGAACTCACACCTCCTAATCCAGCTGCTCGTCAACGGCCTCGTGGTCGGCACGCTGTACGGCGTGGTCGCGATGAGTTTCGTGCTGATCTACAAGGCCACCCAGGTGGTCAACTTCGCGCAGGGCGAACTGCTGCTGATCGGCGCTTGGGTGTGCTGGACGCTGCTGGCGAAATATCAGCTGCCGTTCTGGGTCGGCATGCCGATCACGCTGGTGTTCATGTTCATCTTCGGCATCGCGGTGCAGATCATCGTGCTGCGGCCGATGATCGGCGAGCCGATTATCTCGGTGATCATGGTGACGATCGCGCTGTCGACCGTGTTCCAGGCGGCGCTGAAGTGGATCTACGGCGTCAACCCGCAGCCGTTCCCGCAGATCTTCACCACCCAATCGATCTCGATCGGCAGCCTGCAGATCCAGACCGTCTATGTGATGAGCCTGGTCGTCTCGGTTGCGATGATGATCGGCATGGCGTGGTTCTTCAAAGTGTCGAAATACGGCCTCGCGATGCGAGCCACCGCGTTCAACCAGCAGGTCGCGCAGTCGCTCGGCATTTCGGTGAAGAGCGTGTTCGCAATGGCCTGGGCAATCTCCGCCACCGTCTCGGCGGTCGCCGGCGTCGTCGTCGCCGTCGTCAACGGTGTGTCGTCGGGCCTGTCCGCCTACGGCATCAAGGTGTTTCCGGCCGCAATCCTCGGTGGTCTCGACTCGATCGGCGGCGCGGTCCTCGGCGGCATCATCATCGGCTTGCTTGAGAACATCGCCCAGTACGTCGACAGCGAATATCTGCACTGGGGCAATCTGTACGAAATCGCGCCGTTCTACGTGCTGATCATCATACTGATGATCAAGCCCTACGGCCTGTTCGGCACCAAGGACATCGAGCGCATATGAGCTTAGGCGCGGGCCGAAACAGAACAGCTCATGGTTCGAGACGCGCCGCGTACCGCCGCGCTCCTCACCATCAGGGCGGCCTCATCCTGAGGAGCGCGGTGCAGCCCGGAGGGCGAAACCGGGCGTCTCGAAGGATGATGTGGAAGGCTGGAGTACTCTAACGATGGCGAATGCTTCCCTGATCCCCGCCGGCGATTTCCGCACCTCCTACGCCGCCGACACCACCATCTTCCCAACCAGGACCAGCCGCAACATGGCGATCCTGGGCGTCGTGCTGGTGTGCTTCGCGCCGCTGGTGCTGTCGGGCTATTGGCTCAGCATCCTGATCCAGATCGGCATCTTCGGCATCGCTGCGCTCGGCCTGAACATCCTGGTCGGCTTCACCGGGCAGATCTCGATCGGCCACGCCGCGTTCTTCCTGCTCGGCGCCTACACCTCGGCCTATCTGAACAACCACTTCCCGATCCCGGTGTTCTTCGCGATCCCGCTCGCCGGGCTCGTCACCGCGCTGGTCGGGCTGGTGTTCGGCGTGCCGGCGGCGCGGCTGAAGGGGCTGTATCTCGTGATCGCCACGCTGGCGGCGCAGTACATCCTGATCGACTTCTTCTCGCGTGCCGAATGGTTCTCCGGCGGCTCGGTGCCGGCGATGGCCAATCCGTTCTCGCTGTTCGGCTACGTCCTGCAGGGCGATAAGCAGTATTTCTACGTCGTGCTGGCGTATCTCCTGGTTAGCTACATCCTGGTCACCAATCTGATGCGCACCCGCGATGGCCGCGCGCTGGTGGCGGTGCGCGACCATTATCTCTCGGCCGAGATCATGGGCATCAACCTCACCAAATATCGCACGCTGTCGTTTGCGCTCGCAGCATTCTTCGCCGGCATCGCCGGCGCGCTCTACGCGCACTACCAGCTCGTCGTCTCCAACGAGGGCTTCGGCATCGAGCGCTCGATCCTTTTCCTGGCCATGATCATCATCGGCGGCATCGGCTCGATCTCGGGAACGCTGATGGGCACCGCCTTCGTGGTGCTGCTGCCGGAGACGATGGAATGGCTCAGCAGCGGCCTGAAAGGCAGCGCCATCGACCGCGCGCTGGAGCTCAACAACAACCTGACCTTCCTGCGCGAAATCGCGATCGGCCTGATCATCATCCTATTTCTGGTGTTCGAGCCCGATGGGCTGGCGCATCGCTGGCGGCAGATCAAGGCGTATTGGAAACTCTACCCGTTCTCGCATTGAGCGCGTGAACGGACGGACCACAAGACGGCAATAAAAACGACACTGGAGGAGAAAACACCATGATGATGAAATCCCTGCTCAGCAGCGCCGCGCTGGCGCTGGTGATCGCCGGCGCCTCCGCGACCGCGCAGGCGCAGATCGCGATCGGCCACCTCGCCGATTATTCGGGCGGCACCTCGGACGTCGGCACGCCCTACGGCCAGGCGGTCGCTGACACCTTCGCCTGGGTCAACAAGAACGGCGGCGTCGCCGGCAAGCAGCTGAACGTCGACACCAACGACTACGGTTACCAGGTGCCGCGCGCGATCGCGCTGTACAAGAAATGGTCGGGCGGCGACAAGGTCGCGGCGATCATGGGCTGGGGCACCGCCGACACCGAGGCGCTGACCGGCTTCCTCGCCAACGACAAGATCCCCGACCTGTCCGGCTCCTACGCAGCCGCGCTGACCGACCCCGAGGGCACCAGCGGCAAGGCGAAGCCGGCCCCTTACAATTTCTTCTACGGCCCGTCCTACTCCGACGCGCTGCGCGCCGAGCTGATGTGGGCGGCGGAAGACTGGAAGGCCAAGGGCAAGTCCGGCGCGCCGAAATTCGTCCACATGGGCGCCAACCATCCCTACCCCAACGCACCGAAGGCCGCCGGCGAAGCGATGGCCAAGGAGCTCGGCTTCGAGGTGCTACCGCCCCTAGTGTTCGCGCTGGCGCCCGGCGACTACTCGGCGCAGTGCCTCAGCCTCAAGAGTTCGGGCGCCAACTACGCCTATCTCGGCAACACCGCGGCCTCCAACATCTCGGTGATGAAGGCCTGCAAGGCGGCCGGCGTCGACGTCCAGTTCATGAGCAACGTCTGGGGCATGGACGAGAACGCCGCCAAGACCGCCGGCGATGCCGCCGATGGCGTGATCTTCCCGCTGCGCACCGCGGTCGCCTGGGGCGGCAACGCGCCCGGCATGAAGACGGTGGAAGAAATCTCGAAGATCTCCGATCCGTCGGGCAACCTCTATCGCCCGGTGCATTACGTCGCCGCGGTGTGCTCGGCGCTGTACATGAAGGAGGCGATCGAGTGGGCGGCCAAGAACGGCGGCGCCACCGGCGAGAACGTCGCCAAAGGCTTCTACCAGAAGGCCGACTGGGTGCCGGCCGGCATGGAAGGCGTCTGCAACCCGTCGACCTGGACCGCCAAGGACCACCGCGGCACCATGAAGATCGACCTCTACCGCGCCCAAGTGTCGGGCCCGACCGACGGCGACATCAAGGACCTGATCGCCAAAGGCACGATCAAGCTGGAAAAGGTCAAGACCGTCGACCTGCCGCGCAAGCCCGAATGGGCGGGCTGGTGAGCCAGCTTGGATACGGCTGAAACCTTGCCTGCCGTAGTTGCATGCAAGAGCGAGGCGCCGCATCCGCTGTGAGCCGCGGCGCCTCTCCAATAACAACCGTCATCCCCGCGTAGGCGGGGATCCAGTACGCCGCAGCGTCGCGTTTAAGAAGCCAGCGCTCTGAAATACTGGGTCCCCCGCTTTCGCGGGGATGGTGGCGGAGAGTGGGCACCCATGCCTCAGATCGACATTACGACGCTCATTCCTGCAGGACCTGCGCCATGACCGAAGCCGCCGAACTTCACCGTCCGCAGCCCGGCGCATCGTCCGCTCCCGCCTCGCTCCTCAGCGTCCGCAACATCGAGGTCGTCTATGACGACGTCATCCTGGTGCTGCGCGGCCTGAGCCTCGACGTACCGCAGGGGGCGATCGTGGCGTTGCTCGGGGCCAACGGAGCCGGCAAGTCGACGACGCTGAAGGCGATCTCGGGGCTGTTGAAAACCGAGGATGGCGAGGTCACCCGCGGCGAGATCATGTTCGACGGGATGCGAATCGACGGCACCGATCCGGACAAGATCGTCCGCCGCGGCATCTTCCAGGTGATGGAGGGTCGCCGCATCGTCTCCGACATGACGTCGCTGGAGAACCTAAGGCTCGGCGCCTTCACCCGCAACGACCGCGAGGTCGGCCGCGACATCGAGATGGTCTACAACTATTTCCCGCGGCTGAAAGAGCGCACCGGGCTGGCCGGCTATCTGTCAGGCGGTGAACAGCAGATGCTGGCGATCGGTCGCGCCCTGATGGCCCGGCCCAAGATGATCCTGATGGACGAGCCCTCAATGGGCCTCTCCCCGCTCTTGGTGAAGGAGGTGTTCTCGATCATCCAGCAGATCAACCGAGACCTCGGCGTCACCATCCTGCTGGTCGAACAAAACGCTCGCGCCGCCCTGTCCGTCGCCAGCCACGGCTACATCATGGAACAAGGAAAAGTCGTGCTCGACGGCACCGCCGACGAACTCCGCGACAACGAGGACGTGAAGGAGTTCTACCTCGGCGGCGCCGGCGACCAGCGGAAGAGCTTCAAGAATTTGAAGAGCTTCAAGAGGAGGAAGAGGTGGTTGTGAAGAACTTCTGTAAAGATCTCAGTTTGTGCTCACATCGACCAAAGCCTCAACTCCGCCGCGCCAGCATCTGCTGCAGGCCCTTAAACCAAACAGAATACGGTTGGGCGATCCACCACTTCAGCGGCACTCGACCGTGATATCGCCGCACTACATTCATTGCTTCACGATAATGAGCGCGACGGAAGTTTCTCGTCTTGGTCAGATCGTGCTCGCGGTTCACCGCGACGAACTCATCGACAAACACTGGCGCTTCAAAGCGACGATATAAGCGCCACCACAGGTCATAATCCATGGCCATATGCAAAGAAGGATCGACCCCTTTCACTTGCTCCCAGGCCGACCTCCGGATCAGCGTTGCGGGTTGGCAGATGATGCAGCGAAGGGCGAGCTGCCGTTCGCTGAATGGCTGAACCCAAATAGGACGACGAGCGTTCGTCTGTTCGATATAATTCCACGCTCTACCATATGCCATCGGTGATCCGGGCGCTTTCTCTAACGCTTTCACCAGATGGGCCAGCCCTCCCGGAAGAAACCAATCATCGCTGTTCAGCCAAGCCACATAAGGCGCTGTCCCGCGAGCAATGCCTTCGTTGATCGCAGCCGCTTGTCCTTGGTCAGTATGGCTGCGCCAAAACGCAAGCTTTGGTTCCCACTCCCGGATAACCTCGACGGACCGGTCAGTCGATCCGCCGTCCATCACAAAAACTTCGACAGGAATTCCCTGCACAAAAATGGATCGCAGCGCTTCGCCGATGAATTCTCCCTGATTAAAGGAAGGTACCACAATAGTGATCAGAGGAACCGTCATCTTTGAAATGGCTTCGACATCGAGTGAGTAGCAAGGTCCTCTCGGCGCGAGAAGAAGACGGACGAATTACGGCTAGAGCCTCATCGAGGACTTTACCTCCGGCCCCGGTCCAATCTCCAGCTTTGTTAGGAAATCAGCGTAGGCCTGTGCGATTCCCTCCTTCAACGAGGTACCTGCACGCCAGCCGAGGGAGCTCAACCGTTCGACATCCAGCAGCTTACGCGGAGTGCCGTCGGCCTTCGAGGTATCGAACTCCAGGACTCCATCGAAGCCCACCACTTCCATGACCAGCGTGGCAAGCTCGGCAATGGTGACATCCTCACCGACACCCACGTTGTAAAGTCCGTCGACGATGTCCTCGCGCTCCATCAGAAACACACAGGCATCGGCCATATCATCAACATAAAGGAACTCGCGCCGTGGCCGTCCAGATCCCCAGACTGGCAAGACTCTCTCACCACGCGCTTTAGCCTCGTGCGCCTTGCGGATCAGAGCAGGGAGGACATGGCTGTTCGCCAAGTCGTAATTGTCGTTCGGCCCATACAAATTCGTTGGCATGACCGACACGTAGTGGGTACCGAACTGGCGATTGAAGCTCTCGCAGAGTTTAATCCCGGCGATCTTGGCGATTGCATAAGGCTCATTCGTCGGTTCGAGCGGCCCGGTCAAAAGATACTCTTCACGGATCGGCTGCGGACAATCGCGGGGGTAGATGCAACTCGACCCGAGAAACAACAAGCGGTCGACGCCGGCATTCCGGGCAGCCTGAACCGTATTCGTCTCGATCACGAGATTTTGGTAGATAAAGTCGGCCCTCTGGGTGTTATTCGCGTGAATCCCACCGACCTTCGCTGCCGCTAGGAACACGTAGTCCGGCTGCTCTGCGGCAAAGAAGCTCTCGACGTCGGCTTGCTTGATTAGATCGAGGTCCGCATGGGAGCGAGTAACGATGTTTCGATAGCCTCGCCGTTGCAGATTGCGAACGATGGCGGATCCGACAAGGCCGCGGTGGCCCGCCACGTAAATCTTGCAATCCTTATCCATGGCGCTACTCGTGGTAATTCATGGCTTTGTAGCCATGCTTCTTGACCAATTCGTCCCGTTCAGCGGCCTTGAGATCTTCTCGAACCATCTCGCTGACCAATTGATCGAAGGTCACACGGGGACTCCAACCAAGCTTCTGTCTCGCCTTACTGGCATCACCAAGCAAGGTTTCGACCTCGGTGGGCCGGAAATAACGAGGATCGACGGCGACGACACAGCGCCCAAGGTGATCGTACCCCTTCTCCTCAGCCCCCTCTCCCTTCCAATCGATCTCCATCCCGAGCTCTCGAGCAGCCGCATCGACAAAATCGCGAACGCTGTGTTGAACGCCAGTCGCAATAACGTAATCTTCCGGCTCGTCCTGCTGCAGCATCAACCACTGCATTTCGACATAGTCACGGGCATGCCCCCAATCGCGCTTAGCATTTAAGTTGCCGAGGTAGAGGCAATCTTGGAGACCGAGCTTGATGCGCGCCATCGCCCGGGTGATCTTGCGTGTGACAAAGGTTTCACCGCGGATCGGCGACTCGTGATTGAACAAGATGCCATTACAGGCATAGATGCCATACGCCTCACGATAGTTGACCGTGATCCAGTAAGCATACAGCTTCGCCACAGCGTATGGGCTACGCGGATAGAATGGGGTCGTTTCCTTTTGAGGAATCTCCTGCACCAACCCGTACAACTCTGAGGTCGATGCCTGATAGAAGCGCGTTGACTTCTTCAATCCAAGAATGCGCAGCGCTTCGAGAATACGTAGCGCACCGAGAGCATCCGAATTAGCGGTATATTCAGGCTCCTCGAAACTCACCGCAACATGGCTTTGCGCAGCGAGATTGTAGATTTCGTCCGGCTGCACCTGTTGAATGATACGCACCAGGCTTGAGGAATCCGTCAGATCACCATGATGCAGGATGAAATGAACATTCTTCTCGTGCGGATCCTGATAGAGATGGTCGATGCGATCGGTGTTGAACAACGAAGTGCGGCGCTTAATTCCGTGAACTTCATACCCCTTTTGCAGGAGAAACTCGGCCAGATAGGCTCCATCTTGGCCGGTAACGCCAGTGATCAAGGCACGCTTCATCTTCATTAGACCTTCTGGACCCGTCGTGGCTTCGACCAATTGAAGACCTCATCGACGCTCTCGGAAAAACAACGACCTCAGCCGTTCGGCACGAGTTTCGGCGGCGCCTAGGACGTCATAGACTCCGGCGCAGCGAGCGGCTGTGGCACTTTACCCAAGAACGCTCTGATGCTGTCTGCCGAGAAGGCCAGCATGTCGGCACTCAAAGCCGGCTGAACTCCAATCCAGAACGTCTGGTTCATCACCGTATCGGTGTTGCTCAACTCGCCGCTTACGCGGAATTGCCGTCCAACCATGTAGGGTTGCTTGGTCAAATTGCCCGCGAAAAGTAGACGCGTTCCGATCTTCTGCTCGTCGAGATAACGCAGCAGATCGACACGGCTGATCTTGGCGCCCTCCCGGATCGTGATCGGGAATCCGAACCAAGATGGATTCGAATTGGCAGTGGCTTCAGGTAGGATCAGTTCATCCTCGCAGCCAGAAAGCAGTTGCCGTAGAAGCTGGAAGTTCTCGCGGCGCTTCTGAATGAATGCGGGAGCCTTTTCGAGCTGCGCCAAACCGCACGCGGCCTGCATATCGGTAATCTTCAAATTATAACCGAGATGGCTGTAGGTGTATTTATGATCGTAGCCTTCCGGCAAATCCCCGAGCTTCCATCCGAAACGCTGATTACAGGTATTGTCCTTGCCCGGCGGGCAATAACAGTCGCGCCCCCAGTCGCGGAAGCTTTCGGCGATTCTTTTCAATCTGATGCTGTTAGTAAACACTGCCCCACCCTCCCCCATGGTGATGTGGTGCGCGGGGTAGAAACTCAGCGTTCCAATATCGCCGAAAGTGCCGACCATCCGTCCATTGTAGGTCGAGCCGAGCGCATCGCAGCAATCTTCGATCAGCCAAAGATTGTACTTCTTACACAACGCATTGACCACACTCAGATTATAGGGATTACCGAGCGTGTGAGCGAGCATGATAGCCTTGGTCTTCGGGCTGATGGCAGCTTCGATCTTTCCCGCGTCGATATTGTAGGTGCCAAGCTCGACATCGACGAATACGGGTACTGCGCCGAACTGAAGGATCGGATTCACGGTCGTCGGAAACCCGGCCGCAACGCCGATAACCTCGTCACCCGGCTTGATCGCCCGCTCTCCGAGCCGCGGCGAGGTCAGCGTATTGAAAGCGATCAGATTGGCCGAAGAACCGGAATTGACTGTGATGAGTAGTTTTACGCCGAGGAATTCAGCGAGCTTCTGCTCGAACTCATCGTTGAAACGGCCCGTGGTGAGCCACCCGTCCAACGATGCCTCAACCATGAGCTTCAGTTCTTCAGCGCCGATCAGCTTTCCTGAAGGCGGCACAACGCTGGCGCCGGGACGGAATGTCGACGGCTTGAGCGCGATGGCAGCATAGTCTTCCACCAAATTGGCGATCTGCGCCCGAATTGCCTTCGCCTGATCATTCTGCATAGAAGTCAACTCGACCTTACCATTTGATAGGACATGATCTGCTCAAGCGTCAGCTCACGGGCGTCCGCGCCAGCCTCACGTCGTTTGGCCCAATCCACCACCAGCTTAAGCGCTTCTCCGAGGGGTAGCATAGGGTGCCAATTCAGGCGACTACGCGCTTTCGACACATCCAACTTCAAATACCCCGCTTCATGAGGGTGCACACCGTCGTCGACTCGCCACCCCGCACCTTCTCCCCACAGACCCGCCATCTGCTCGACAATCCAGGCGACGGGCCTGGCGTCATCGTCAGAAGGCCCGAAATTCCAAGCCTCGGCACATGCAGGCCCGTCGTTGAATACGCGCTCTGCTAATTCGAGATACCCACTCAGCGGCTCGAGAACATGCTGCCAAGGACGGATAGCATGAGGATTTCGAATGTGGACCGGCTGGCCTTTTCCAAACGCCGCTACGATGTCCGGAACAAGGCGATCCCGCGCCCAGTCACCACCACCGATAACATTGCCGGCTCGGGCGGTCGCAAGTGCAACACCGTGGACAGCGTAATCCCGGGGATTGAAAAAGGACTGCCGATAGGAGGAACTGACCAGTTCCGAACATCCCTTGCTATTACTATAGGGATCGTAGCCACCCATCGCATCGACCTCGCGATACCCCCACACCCATTCGCGATTGTCGTAGCACTTGTCAGAGGTGACATTGACAACGGCTTTAACACCGGCGGTCTGCCGCACGGCATCGAGTAGATGAACCGTCCCCATAACGTTCGTAAGGTAGGTTTCGACCGGATGATCGTAAGAGTAGCGCACCAGAGATTGAGCCGCCATGTGAATGACGATCTCGGGTCTCGCTTGCCGCATGACTCGGACGAGCTGCTCTAGATCCGCGATATCGGCAGTAATAGACGTCATTCCGTCGCCGACCCGCGCCTGCTCGAATAGGCTGGGTGTCGTCGGCGGCTGCAGCGCATAACCTGTCAGCTCGGCGCCCATGCTCTGCAGCCAAAGCGAGAGCCAGCTGCCCTTGAAGCCCGTGTGCCCGGTGAGGAAAACGCGCTTACCGCGCCAGAACTCGGGCGTCACGTCCAAACCTTCCAGGCAGCATTGCCGCTCTGCCAGAGCGCCTCGAGATGCTGTTTGTCTCGCAGGGTATCCATCGGTTGCCAAAATCCGTGATGCAGATAGGCGGACAACTGACCGTCCCGCGCGAGGCGCTCCATCGGTTCGCGCTCCCAAACGGTTGAATCACCTTCCACGTAGTCGGTGACCGCTGGCGATAGCACGAAGAAGCCTCCATTGATCCAGCCGCCATCACCATGTGGCTTTTCCTCGAAGCTGGTCACGATCGGCCCATCCAGATTCAGAGCACCGAACCGACCAGGAGGCTGAACGCCCGTCAGAGTTGCAAGCCTACCCTGAGCGCGGTGAAACGCGATGAGCTCACTGATGTTTACATCGCCGACACCATCGCCATAGGTACAGCAGAAATCGTCATCCCCCAAATACTTCCGGATACGCTTCAGGCGGCCACCAGTCATGGTTGCATCGCCTGTGTCCACCAGGGTGACACGCCAAGGTTCTGCATTATTTTGATGGATCACCGTCTCGTTCTTCGCCATGTCGAATGTAACGTCCGACATATGAAGCGAGTAATTCGCGAAATATTCTTTGATGACGTAGCCCTTGTAGCCGAGGCAGACAATGAAGTCATTGATTCCATAAGCGGAATAGATCTTCATGATGTGCCAGAGGATCGGCCGCCCGCCGATCTCGACCATCGGTTTTGGTCGCAAGGACGTTTCCTCGGCGATCCGGGTCCCCAGCCCGCCTGCGAGAATAACCGCTTTCATTTTCGTGAACCTCGACAGCCCTAACTGACTTCAGGCAGCCCCGACTCTGCGCCGCGCCGATCTTTATACACGGGAACACGCCACAAGCGGAGTTGTCGCAATTATACCGTTGCCAACAAATCCGGAACAAATCTGGCCTTGATTGCTGAAAATGCGGTCTTCCAGGCCGCCTTGACGTCCGGATCGGGAACCCAATCCTCTTCAATCGCCTGCCGCAACCGCATTGCCGCTGCCGCGAGATCTGGAGGCAGCTTCAGAACCAACCCCGCGGGCAACTCGTCGCAGTAGCTGGTGGCGTTATCCACGACGAGCGTGGCTCGGGCAGCCGCAATGCTCTTGATCAACGCTCCTTCGATAGGTGCGGACCATAGCGAAGGAACTGCTACGAACCTGGCCCTCGACAACTCCCCGCTCAGTCCGGTTTCCCACGAACCCGGC
>NZ_QTKI01000628.1:0-1793 GCF_010820945.1 Rhodopseudomonas sp. BR0C11 | reverse complement strand
GCAGCGCGCCGAGGGGCAGGTGCTGCTCGACAACACCAACATCCTCGACCCCAAGCTCGACCTCAACCTGCTGCGCGCGCGGGTCGGCATGGTGTTCCAGAAACCGACGCCGTTCCCGATGACGATCTATGAGAACATCGCGTTCGGCGTCCGTCTGTACGAGAAGATCTCGAAGTCGGAAATGGACGGCCGGGTCGAGAAGGCGCTGCGCGGCGCGGCGCTGTGGAACGAAGTGAAGGACAAGCTCGGCGCCTCCGGCCTCAGCCTGTCGGGCGGTCAGCAGCAGCGTCTGTGCATCGCCCGCACCATCGCGGTGCGGCCGGAAGTGATCCTGTTCGACGAGCCGTGCTCGGCGCTCGACCCGATCTCCACCGCCAAGATCGAAGAGCTGATCGACGAGCTGAAGGAACAATACACCATCGCGATCGTGACCCATAACATGCAGCAGGCGGCGCGCGTGTCGGAGTCGACCGCCTTCATGTATCTCGGCGAGCTGATCGAGTTCGGCCCGACCAACAAGATCTTCACCTCGCCGAGCGATCGGCGCACCCAGGATTACATCACCGGCCGGTTCGGCTGACGCGGCGGGCGAGGAGCACTGATATGGGATTCGAACACACCACCAAGGCGTTCGACGGCGATCTGCAGGAGCTGACCCGGCTGGTTGCGGAGATGGGCGGTTTGGCCGAGCGTCAGATCGTCGACTCGGTCGATGCGCTGATCCGGCGCGACGTCGCGCTGGCCTCGCGCGTGGTCGCGGCCGATGCCGAGATCGACCAGATGCAGCGCAATATCGAAGAGCGCGCGGTACTGACCATCGCGCGGCGCCAGCCGATGGCGATCGATCTGCGCGAAATCGTCGGCGCGATGCGCGTCGCCACCGACCTCGAGCGGATCGGTGATCTGTCGAAGAACATCGCCAAGCGCGTCAACGCGATCGACAGCGACTTCCACCCGCTGAAGCTGATCCGCGGCCTCGAACACATGACCGACCTCGTGCAATCGCAGGTCAAGGCCGTGCTCGATGCCTATACGGCGCACGATCTGCCGGCCGCGATGGTGGTGTGGAACGGCGACGAGGAAGTCGACGCGATCTGCACCTCGCTGTTCCGCGAGCTGCTCACCTACATGATGGAAGATCCGCGCAACATCTCGTTCTGCATTCACCTGATGTTCTGCGCCAAGAACATCGAGCGGATCGGCGATCACGCGACCAACATCGCCGAGACGGTGTTCTACATGATCGAAGGTCAGCAGATCATGGACAAGCGTCCGAAGGGCGACATGACGACCTTCGCCAACGCGACGCCCGGTAACTGACGCTGCTCTGGCCGCCGGCCCGCCGGGCCGGCAGTCATGGGACGGATCGAGACGACACTGAGACGAGGACGACAATGGCTGCGCGCATTCTGGTAGTTGAAGACGAGGAAGCGCTGACGACGCTGCTGCGATACAATCTGGAATCCGAAGGTTACGAGGTCGAGACGGTGGCGCGCGGCGACGACGCCGACACCCGGATGAAGGAGCGGATTCCCGACCTGGTAGTTCTGGACTGGATGCTGCCGGGCCTCTCCGGCATCGAGCTGTGCCGCCGGCTGCGGGCGCGTCCGGAAACCAAGCAACTGCCGATCATCATGCTGACGGCGCGTGGCGAAGAAAGCGAGCGGGTTCGTGGGCTCGCCACCGGCGCCGACGATTACATCGTCAAGCCGTTCTCGGTGCCGGAGCTGCTGGCCCGGGTGAAGGGCCTGCTGCGCCGCGCGGCGCCGGAGCGTCTGGCCACCGTGCTGGCG
>NZ_QTKI01000627.1:0-1807 GCF_010820945.1 Rhodopseudomonas sp. BR0C11 | reverse complement strand
ACATAGAACAGGCCGACCAGCAGGCCGAGCTGCTTCAGCGAGCCGATTCCGTATTTGGCGACCGTGAACGACACCGCCCCGAGCACGCCGAGCGGCGCCAGCTTGACGATGATGCCGATGATCTTGAACAGCACCTCGGTGATCCGCTCGATGCTGTCGGCCAGCGGCTTGCCGCGGTCGCCGAGCAGCGACAGCCCGGCGCCGAACAGGATCGCGATGATCAGCACCTGCAGCACGTCGCCCTTGGCGAACGCGTCGATGAAGGTGGTGGGCACCAGCCGCATGATGAAGTCGGTGAAGCCGGTGACTTCCTTGACGTGGCTGCTGTAGCCGGCGAGGGCCGAACCATCGAGCGTCGCGGTGTTGACGTTCATGCCGGCGCCGGGCTGGAACACGTAGGCCAGCACGATGCCGAGCGCGAGCGCGACCGTCGTCACGGCTTCGAAGTAGATCAGCGATTTCAGTCCGACCCGCCCGACTTTCTTCAGGTCACCGGCGCCGACGATGCCGTTGACCACCACGCCGAACACCAGCGGGGCGATCGCGAACTTGATCAGTTTGATGAACAGGTCGCCGAGCGGCTTCAGCGCGACCCCGACCTCAGGCCACAACGCACCGAGGGCCACACCAAGTACGAGGGCGGCAACCACCTGCCCAAACAGCGACCTGAAAAACCGCGTCATCGGAATGTTCCCGGGATTTGGAGCCTGCGAAACAATCACTGCTGAGTTTCTAGACGTCAAATATTTCATGTGTCTCGATTGATACGTTTGACATATGATTGAGGGATGGAAATCCGCCATCTCCGTTATTTCGCCGCCGTGGCGCGGCACCTGAATTTCACCGCGGCTGCCGACAGCCTCGGCGTGGCGCAGCCGCCACTCAGCCAGCAGATCAGGGATTTGGAGGCCGAGATCGGCACCCCGCTGTTCGAGCGGACCACACGCCGCGTCGCGCTGACCCGGGCCGGCGAGGACTTCTTGAAGCAGGCGCTCGCGATTCTGGAGCGGGCCGAAACCGCCGTGCAGCGCGCCCGCTCGATCGGCGCCGGGACCGCCGGCATTCTCAATGTCGGGCTGACCGGATCGGTGCTCACCGGGCCGCTGGGACGAGCGATCCAGCAGTTTGCGCTCAACTACCCGAACGTCGATCTCCGCATCCACGAGATGTCGCCCGACCGGCAGGTCGCAGCGCTGAAATCCGGCCAGACCGATGTCAGCTTCCTGCGCTGTCCGCCGCAGGATGCCGAGATCGCCAGCGAACGGGCGTGGCGGGAATTGGTCCGGCTGGTGCGGCCGAAAGGCCCCGCGCTACTGACCAGAAAGGTGACGCTGGCGGATCTCCGCGACGAGAGCTTCGTGTTTCTGCGGCTGGAGGATTCGCTGTTTGCCAAGTATCTGTGGCAGTGCTGCTTCGAGGCGGGCTATGCACCGCGCGTCACTCATCAGGCGATCGAGTCGGCATCGCTGACGAGCCTGGTGGCAGCGGGTCTCGGCATCGCCATCATCCCGGAATTCGTCAGCAAGCTGGCGCATCAGGACGTGGTGTATCGACCGATCGGCGGGCCGCCGATTTTGGCTGATGTCTACGCGCTGACGACCGGCGCCAACAATCCGCTGGCGAGTCAGTTCATCGCGCTGGTGCAGACGCTGTCCGGCAAGGCGGGCTGACGATTCGAATATGTTCGGCGCAGCAGCCGAACCACGCAACAACCCAACTCGGCGTCGAGGGCCCGCCGGCATCGCCGGCAGGCCCCGCGACCATGGCTGGGTTCGCGTTCGATCGGTCACGTTGCTGTCGCCGAAGA
>NZ_QTKI01000626.1:0-1811 GCF_010820945.1 Rhodopseudomonas sp. BR0C11 | reverse complement strand
ACGCGCTGGAAGTGCGCGGCGACTCGATGGTCGAAGCCGGCATCCTCGATGGCGACATGGCGCTGATCCAGAAGAACGACATCGCCGATACCGGCGACATCGTGGTGGCGCTGATCGACGAAGAGGAAGCCACGCTGAAGCGCTTCCGCCGCCGCGGCGCCTCGATCGCGCTGGAGCCGGCCAACGCCGCCTACGAGGTAAGGATCCTGCCGCCGAACCGCGTCCGCATCCAGGGCAAGCTGATCGGGCTGTACCGCAAATATTGAGGCGCGCCGGGCAGAGTTGGTCGCCCGCTCTGCCTTCTGCGTGCGGGTCTTTGCGCCCTACTCGTCGCTCACTTGGTCCTGCGGCGCCGGCGTTGCGTCGATCGGCGCACGGCGGCGGCTTGAAGGTTCGGTCGAGATAGCCGCGTCCGTCGCGTCCGCGGCCGCTGGAGCCCAGGGCCGACTCTGGCCGCGAGGTCGGGCGGCATCCGCCACGAACAGCCCTGGATCGTTTTCGCTCCGCCGCAGCACCAGCGCGCCATTCGCCTGCAATTCGTCCCGGCCGATCACACGTGCGGCGCAATCCGGCGGTGGCTGGCCGGCGGTGACGATCAGCACGGCGCGGGTGCAATCGTCGGCGAGCCCGTCGGGGCGGAGCGACAGCGCCACCAACCGTCCGTCGGCGAGCGGCGTCACACAGCCGTCCGGATCGCAGGAGACACCGGCTCGCAGCGATGCTGCATCCGGGGCGCGGGAATCGGCGTCGGCGGCGAGCCACTCCTTCAGCCGAAAGCTATCCGCGCCGCCCTGCATTAGCCGCAGCCGGCCGTCGGCGCCGCGTACCGCGACCTGCCTGCCGTCGCCGGCAATCAGCACCTCCGGCTGCGGCGTCAACGCCGCCCAGGCGATGGCGACGCCAACGCCGAGCGCTCCGCCCCAGCGCAGCGGCGAGCGGAGCAGACCGAGCATCACGATACCGAGGGAGGCGACGAGCAAGGGGCCAGTACCGAACGCGGTGACACGGCCGACCGCGCCGGGCAGCGACGCCACCCATTGGGCGACCAGGATCATCCAGTCGATCCCGAGTTCCATGATCCGCCAGAACGGCGCATCGAGCCCGAACGGCATCGCCGCGAGCCCGAGCAGCCCCGCCGGCATCACGATCGCCGACACCACCGGCATGGCCGCCAGATTGCTGAGCACGCCATAGGGCGTGATGCGGTGGAAGTGATAGGCCGCGTACGGCATCGTCGCGAAGCCGGCGACCAGCGAAGCCAGCGCCAGCAGTGCGATTTCCCGCCCGCCCCACAGCGCCACCCGCGCAGCAGTCGAACTATCGGCCTGCGCGAACAGCGCCGGCATGCCGATCTGCACCAGCGCCACCAACCCAAGTGTGGCCGCGAACGACATCTGGAAGCTCGGATGCACCAACGCTTCCGGCGCGATCAACAGCACGACCAGTGCGGCCAGCGCCAGCGTCCGAAACGTGATTGCACGGCGGTCGACCATCACGGCGATCAGCACCACCGCTGTCATCAGAAAGCTGCGCTGGGTCGCGACTTCCGCACCCGACAGCGCCAGATAGAACGCCGCGGCGAGCAGCGCGACCGCGGCTGCGACCTTCTTGATCGGAAACGTCACGGTCAACCGCGGGATCAGCGCCAGCAGTGCGCGGAGCGCGAAGAACACCACGCCGGCCACCACCGCCATGTGATAACCGGAGATCGACAGCACGTGACCGAGACCGGAGATGAACATCGCGTCGTTCACCGGGGTCGAGATCGCGTCTCGCTTACCTGTGAGCAGCGCGGTGGCACTCGCGCGCGG
>NZ_QTKI01000625.1:0-1827 GCF_010820945.1 Rhodopseudomonas sp. BR0C11 | reverse complement strand
GGCGGACGATCTGCTGCAGCTCGCCAAGGCGCAATCCGACACGCCGCCGGCGCGTCGCTGCGAGCCTGACGACATCGTCATCACCATCTTCACCTCGGGCACGACCGGCAAGCTCAAGGCCGTCGAGCACACCCAGGGGAGCTGGGCGGCGATGGCCACCAATGTGCTGATCAACATGGAGGTCGGCGAGGGCGACGTGATGCTGCACGCCGCGTCGATGATCCACGCCTCGGGCTGTTTCATCGTGCCGTATTGGCTGCGCGGCGGCGTCGCCGCGGTGCTGCCCGGCTTCACGCCGGCAAGCTACCTCGACGCGGTCGAGCGTTGGAAGCCGACCGCGCTCAATCTGGTGCCGACCATGATCGGCATGCTGCTCGACCATCCGGGCATCGAGCAGGCCGATTTTTCGAGCGTCAAGCGCATCATCTACGGCGCCTCGCCGATGCCGCGGCCGGTGATGCAGCGGGCGCTGAAGCTGTGGGGCCCGCGGTTCGCGCAGTATTACGGCCAGTCCGAAGCGCCGATCTTCATCACCCATCTGACCCAGCAGGATCACGTCGGCCCGAAGGCCGAGCAGCGGCTCGCCTCCTGCGGCCGGCCGTCGATCGATTGCGAGGTCAAGCTGGTCGATGAAGCCGGCGAGGAGGTCGCGCCGGGCGAGGCCGGTGAGATCGCGTTGCGGACGCCGTTTGCGATGAAGGGCTATTACAACGCGCCCGACTTGAACGCGCAGATGTTCCTGCCCGATGGCTGGCTGCGCACCCGCGACGTCGGCCGCTTCGACGAGGACGGCTATCTGTATCTGGTCGACCGCACCTCCGACATGATCGTGTCGGGCGGCTACAACGTCTATCCGCGCGAGGTCGAGGACGCGCTTGCGGCGCATCCGGCGGTGCGCGAGGTGGTCGTGGTCGGGTTGCCCGACGACAAATGGGGCGAGAGTGTCGCGGCCTTTGTGGCACTGCGCGCCGGCGCCAGTGCCGAGGAAGCCGAGCTGATCGCCTTCGCGCGCGAGCGGGTGGCGAGCTACAAAGTGCCGAAGCAGGTGCGGTTCATCGACGAGGTGCCGAAGAGCCCGGTCGGCAAGCTGCTGCGCCGCGCGGTGCGCGATCCCTTCTGGCAGGGCCGCGACCGCAAGATCTGAGGGTTAACAAAATCTGAACGTCGGGGCCTGTAGCTTTACCGGATATTATCGGCGGTTGTGGTTCGATTTCCGAAACGTTGCTTCCGATCGGAAAGAGCCGCTCCTTGACCGTTCCGGCGATCCATTTGACCGAAACCGCCGGCACGCGCAGCTTCATGCTGCCGCTGCTGGTCGGCACCGGCGTGCTGGTCTTCCTGCTGCTATTCGGCGACAGCTTGCTGCAGGATTCCGACAGCTACTGGCAGATCGAAACCGGCCGCTGGATTCTGGCCCACGGCACGGTGCCCACGGTCGACAGCTTCTCGTTCAGCAAGGCCGGCGAGCCCTGGCAATCGAGCTCGTGGCTGGCGCAGGTGATCTTCGCGCTGGCGATGCAGGCTGGCTGGGCCGGTCCGGTGATCGTCACCGCACTCGCGGTCGCGGCGGCGCTGGCGATGTTCACCGCTTACCTCGAGCGCTACGCCTCTGCGCTGGTGACGGCGACGCTGGCGCTCGGCGTGATGGTGCTGATCATGCCGCACGTGCTGGCACGGCCGCACATGCTGACGCTTCCCGTCATGGTGGCGTGGTTCATCGGCCTGATCGATGCCGCCGACCGGAAAGCTGCGCCGCCCTGGGCGTTGCTGCTGGTGATGGTGCTGTGGGCCAATCTGCACGGCGGCTTCGTATTAGGACTGATGCTG
>NZ_QTKI01000624.1:0-1806 GCF_010820945.1 Rhodopseudomonas sp. BR0C11 | reverse complement strand
CTCCGCCCGGCTTACGCCACGACAGCCGAGCGCCAGGATGCGCCGCCAGCGTTAACCTTCGGCCCTCCTGGTAAACAAATCGTAAAGCAGGCCTGCGCAGACCCGAATTTGTTGCGTCCGGAGAAGGATTTGCGGCGAAAACGCGACTTTCCGCCAAGGCCTCTGGATGGAACCCGGAGGCGTCCCGGTCAGCTCCGCACGGCGCGCTCGGCCAGCGCGATCTGCCCGTTAAGGAAGTCGACGAAGGGGATTCCCAGCGCGTTCAACGCCTTGGGATAGAGCGAGGCTTTGGTGAGGCCGGGCAGCGTGTTGGTCTCCAGGAAGATCGGGCCATCCTTGCCAACGATGAAGTCGGAGCGCGAGTAGCCGCGGCAGGACATCACCCGGTGCGCCCGCACGGCGTAGTCCATGATGGCCGCCGCAATCTCGGGAGCGAACCGGCCGGGGCAGATCTCCTGGGTCGATTTGGCGAGATACTTCGCGGTGTAATCGAATCCGCCGTCGGCCGGCACGATCTCGATCGGCGGCAGCGCCCGCAGCGAGCCATCTTCGGCTTCGAGCACGCCGCAGGTGGCCTCGACGCCGGCGACGAACGGCTCGATCAGATAATCCTCGGTCTTGGCGGCATGGCGCACCGCGACCAGATCCTGCTTGGCGTTGACGAAGAACAGCCCATAGCTCGAACCGTCGCAGGCCGGCTTGGCGATCAGCCGGCCGTAGGTTTCGAGCGCCGCCTCGGCATCGGCGAGCGCGATCCCGCTCACGGTGCGGACACCGGCAATCGCGGCGAAGTGCTTGGCGGCGACCTTGTCGAAAGCCAGATGCGACGCCGCCGAACCCGAGCCGGTGAACGGCACACGCCGCAGTTCGCACATCGCCTGCAACTCGCCGTTCTCGGCGGCGCCGCCGTGCAGACCGAGAACCAGCAGCCGCTGCTCGGCAGCGGCGCGGTCGAGCGCGGCTTCGAGCGGACCGACGTCCTCGCCGTCCGGCACGAACCCCTCTTCGAACGGCCGGGCGTGCGCCAGCAACGCTTGCGCCGAAACGGCATGGACGCGGTCGTCGTCGTTCCAGAACCACAGATCGGCGTCCGGCAACGCGCTGTGCAGCGCCTGCGCCGAGGCGACCGACACCAGGCGCTCTTTGCTGGTGCCACCGAACAGAATGGTGTGTCGCATCGGTCGATCCGCCGCGCGGTCCCTGTTGAAGTCGAAGAAAAGCTGCTGCGTCCCGCGGACCCGGCGCGCGGCGTCATTTTGCCGATTTGGCCGATTCGGAGAAGCAGTGTTACGGCGGCGCGGCTGCGCGCCGCAGGGAGGCGAAGCCCCACAGCAGCAGCACCACCAGCGCCGGCGTGGTCAAACCGACCACCCGCAGCGGCTGCCACACCCCGCCTTCGGTCGCGATCATGCCGAGCCACATCACGCCCGACCAGGCGATCAGCGCCGGCACCAGGCACACCCGCCCTCGCCGCCGCCAGACTTCGAGTTGCACCAACGCAACCAAGGGTGCGGCGAACGCCACGTAGTTCGGCTGCGACACCGACAGCATCACCGGCAGCGCCGCACAGAGCAGCGCGCCGCCGATCAGCAGCGACGGGCCGAGCGGCGGCTGCGGGCCCTTCAGCCGCCAGAACCGGCCATGGCCGAGCCACACCAGTGCGCCGATCACCACCGCATCGAACGCGAGCTGGCCGATCGTGGCGAAGCGCGGCAGCGTGTCGGTCTCGGGCAGACCGCCTGCGGCGATCCGCGCCAGCATCGCACCGATGCTGAGCATGTCGTAGGCTGTCCCTTATACACATCT